>CASTQR010000278.1 GCA_949451265.1 uncultured Eubacteriales bacterium
ACGGCTTCGCCCAGGGCAAGGCGGGCGTGCTGGACAGTATGCTCATCCCGGCGTTCTCCATGCTCATCAAGCAGGGGGTGGCCTGCGCGGTGGAGGGGGACATCAAAGTCGCCATGTCCATGTCCATCCTGAAAACCATCGCCGGGATGGGCCAGCTCTCCGAAATGTACTCCATCGACTTCGACGAGGATATCTGCATCATCGGACACAGCGGCTCCGGCGACGCGGATATCTCCGCCCAAAAGCCCACCATGAAGATCGTCCCCGTGTTCCACGGCAAGACCGGCGGCGGGTATCTGACCCAGTTCTACCCCCATCTTGGCCCGGTGACCTACCTGGGCATCACCCAGGACCGGGACGGCCATTTCAAGTTCGTGGTGGCGGAGGGCGTCAACGAGGACGGCCCCATCTTCACCTTCGGCGACACCAATATGCGCACCCGCTTCGCCTGCGGGGCCCGGGCGTTCTGCGACAAATGGAGCGAGGCCGGGCCCACCCACCACATGGCGGCGGCGTCCGGCCGCCATATCGACACCATTTTGAAGGTGGCGAAGATCTTCAACGTGCCGGTGGATATCGTCACGCGGTAAAACGGTAAAAAGCGCGCGCCTCGCCGGGAGGCGGGGGGGCGCGGACACGATAATTTTGGAGGGAATCTGTGATGAAAGACATTCTGAACGCCCCGTTCCTGGTGGAGATGGTGCGCACCTGCACCAATATGTACGCTCACGGCTGGGACGAGCGCAACGGCGGGAATATCAGCGCCCTGCTGGACGAGGCCGACGTGTCCGAATACCTGGACGTGAACGCGGTGATCCGCGACATTCCAACCGGCTTTGAGGCCCCTGCCCTGGACGGGAAGTATTTCCTGGTCACCGGCACCGGCAAGTATTTCAAGAACGTACAGTACGACCCGGCCCGGAACCTGGGCTTGGTGAAGCTCACCGACGGCGGCAAGACCGCCCGGCTCCTGTGGGGGTTCACCGACGGGGGGAAATTCACCTCCGAGTTCCCCGCCCACATGATGAGCCACGCCGCCCGGCTGAGCGTGGAGCCGGGCAACCGCATCGTCATGCACTGCCACCCCGCCAACCTGCTGGCCATGACCTACGTCCACGACCTGGACAGCCGCGCCTTCACCCGGACGCTGTGGCAGATGTGTACCGAGTGTATCGTGGTGTTCCCCGAGGGGGTGAACGTGCTGCCCTGGATGCTGTGCGGTACCAACGAGATTGGTGAGGCCACCGCCGAGGAGATGAAAACCGCCCGGCTGGTGGTGTGGGCCCAGCACGGTATCTATGGGGCGGGCAAGGACTTGGACGAGACCTTCGGACTCATCGAGACGGCGGAAAAGGCGGCGGAGGTCTACATGAAGATTGCCCATCTGCCCCTGAAAACTACCATCACCGACGACCAGATGCACCAACTGGAGGCGCATTTCGGCGTCAAGGCCCGGGAGGGCTGGCTGGGCTGAAGCCGGGCGGGGCAGGAACCGGGAGGGATCATGGCTTGTTTTTCGCGGTGAGCTGCGTTATAATGAGGGAGATATGAAACGGATTCGGAGGTGGGCAGGATGCCGAACCGCCCAACCTTAAAAACCATCGGGCAGATCGCGGGGCTGTCCCACGTGGCGGTCTCCAAGGCGCTGCGGGACGCCCCCGACATCTCCGCCGCCACCAAGGAACGGGTCAGAAAAATCGCCGAGGAATTGGGCTACACCCCCAACGTGGCCGCCCGGAACCTCTACCTCCAGCGCGCCGGCGCCATCGGCATGGTGGTGCCGGCCATGGGGGAGAGCACGGCCTACGATCTGTTGTTCAATGTGGTCAGCGCCGCAGCCGCGGATATGGGCTACTGCGTCATGCTGGGCAGCAGCCACCGCAATCCCAGGCTGGAGGAGCGCCACTGCCGCATGATGGTGGGCAACCAGGTGGGAGCCCTCATCGTGGCGCCTTGTACCAGCGATGTGGCCCCCATCAAAGCCGCCTGCGGCCCCACCCCCGCCATTTTCATCGGCGGAAAGACCGCCCCGGAGGAGGAGTACGCCATTCTGTGCGACTACCGCCACAGCGGGGCGCTGGCGGTGGAGCATTTGACCGGGCTGGGCCATGAGGACATCGCCCTGCTGACCTATGAGCCGGAAAACCGCACCATCCTGCAAAAGGAGGAGGGCTTCGCCCAGGCCATGAGGGACCGGGGGCTGACGCCCAGGATCATCCGGACCGGTAACGCCGCCAATACGATGCAGGCCGGGATAGAGGGGGTGGAGCGGCTGCTGGAGCAGAAGGCGCTGCCCACCGCC
>CASTQR010000279.1 GCA_949451265.1 uncultured Eubacteriales bacterium
ATTTATTAAATAAACGGAAGTGCAGAATGTCGATGGCGATCATGCAGTAGGCGTCGGGCTTGGTGCCCTGGATAAACCACCTGGCCTCTTCCATGAAGCCCTGCGGGAAAAGCAGTCCTGTCAGCAGATTTCTTCGCTGCGTCCCTTTACGTCCCGAACGATTCTCAGCCGATCCCATGTTCAATTCCCCCATTGTTTTGGACAGCGCCCATCCGTCCTTCACTCACGGTCGATAATTCTCCGTTTATAGGGTACCATAAATTCCCTGACAGCGCAACCCATTTCAGCCATTTTCTCACAAACTATTTATAATTCCCTCAGAGACCCCATTTCTTCCCCATTTTTCTCCTTTGTGTACAAAAATGCGCCATTCCAGGCAGATTCTGGTTTTTCCGTTGGTTTGTGCTCCGGGATTTGACTAATGCCGTCCCATGTAGTATAATAGCTTGATTTCCTGCCGTGGGCAGAAGGGGGGGACGGACCATGTGGCTGGCCGATCAGTGGTCGGACTATGAGCTGCTGGACTGCGGCCGGGGCGAAAAGCTGGAGCGCTGGGGGGACAAGCTGCTGGTGCGGCCCGACCCCCAGGCCATCTGGGACACCCCCCGGACCCGCAAGGGCTGGAAGCGCCCCGACGCCCGGTATGCCCGCTCCAGCTCCGGCGGGGGCCAGTGGGCGGACAAAAGCGTCCCCCAGCGGTGGCAGATCCATTATAAGGATCTTACATTTCATGTAGGGCTGATGAACTTCAAGCACACCGGCGTGTTCCCGGAGCAGGCCGCCAACTGGGACTTCGCCCGGGAGCGGATCCAAGCCTCGGGACGGCCCGTCAGCGTCCTCAACCTGTTCGCCTACACCGGCGGGGCCACCATCGCCTGCGCGGCGGCGGGGGCGTCCGTCTGCCATGTGGACGCGGCCAAGGGCATGGTGCAGTGGGCTCGCGAGAACGCCAAGGCCTCCGGCCTGGAGGACAGGCCCATCCGCTGGATCGTGGACGACTGCGCCAAGTTCGTGGAGCGGGAGATCCGCCGGGGCCGGAAATACGACGCCATTATCATGGATCCTCCCTCCTACGGCCGGGGCCCCTCCGGCGAGGTGTGGAAGTTGGAGGAGAACCTGTACCCCTTTGTGGAGCTGGTGTCCGGGGTGCTGTCGGACGAGCCCCTGTTTGTCATACTCAATTCCTACACCACGGGGCTGTCCCCGTCGGTGCTGACCTACATTTTGCAGACCGTCATCGGCGGCAAGTTCGGCGGGCATACCGTGTCCGACGAGCTGGGCCTGCCCGTCACCGCCACGGGGCTGGCCCTGCCCTGCGGGGCCGCGGGAAGGTGGACGGCCACATGAATGCCCTGCTGCACAATCTGCTCTATTCCAGCATCACCACGCACCTGGTGGATATGCTCCCCGGCGCGGTGCTGGCGGCGGTGCTGTTTGCCTGCCTGCGGCCCTGGCGCAAACGCCGCATGGCGGCGCGGGGGCTGCGAAGCGGCCCGCCGCGGGAGATTTTCCTTCTGCTGTTTTGGATGTTCTCCGGCGGCATGGCGGCCATCACCCTCACGCCCCGGTGGCTCGGGTTTGGGAGCGTGCTGCGGTACGGCCTGCCCCCGGCTGTCTCTGTGTTCAGCGCGGAGGCTGGCGCAGCCCTGTTCGCTCCTGGCGAGATCAACCTGATCCCCTTCCGGACCTTCGGGCAGATACGGTATGTCCTGCTGGGAAATATCGTCATGTTCGTCCCCTTCGGGCTGTTTCCGGGCCTGCTGTTCCGGGACTTCGGCTGGAAGCGGGCCCTGCTAACGGGCTTCTGCGTCACCGCCTTCATTGAGTGCTGGCAGCTCTGCGTGGGCCGCGCCTTCGACATCGACGACCTGATGCTAAACACCCTGGGGGCCTTCTGCGGCTGGCTGCTGGCGCTGGCCCTGCGTCGGCTGCTTCCCCGCTTTTCTGAACGTTTTCTCCTGTCATCTTCCAAATTAGAGGTATGATTTATGTCCCAGCCCATCCTGAAAACTGAACGCCTCACCTTCCGCTACACCACCGCCGAGGGCGCGGCCCCCGCGGTGCTGGACGATCTCACCCTGTCCATCCGCCCGGGGGAGTTCGTGGCGGTGCTGGGCCACAACGGGTCGGGGAAATCCACCCTGGCCAAGCACTTCAACGCCATCCTCCTGCCCTCCGGCGGGAAGGCGTATGTGGACGGCATGGACACCTGTGACGAGGCCCTCCTGCTGGACATCCGCCGCCGGGTGGGCATGGTGTTCCAGAACCCGGACAACCAGA
>CASTQR010000280.1 GCA_949451265.1 uncultured Eubacteriales bacterium
AAGTCCGCCGTGAGGCCCGAGCGGCCCATGGCCTCCGCCTTGGCGGAGAGGACGGCGTTGGCCGCGTCGTTTTCGCACAGCCGCTTCCCGCCCCGGAGGGCGGGGGAGTCGGCAAGCTGGTCGATGTATTGCAGGGCCTTGCCGTCCTCCCCCATGTCCACCAGGCCCCGGAGGGCCGTCAGGTGGTTCCGCAGGTCGTGGCGGAGGGTGCGGACCTGCCGCTCCTCCCGCTGGAGGCCCTGGTAGTAGCTTTCCCGGAGGGAGGCCAGCTTGTCCGCCTCCTCCAGCCGCTGGTGGTTTTCCAGTACCAATATGGCGTACAGCAGGGCCAGGGAGGTGAGGAAGATAAAGGGGAGCACCGCTACCCCCAGATTCATAATCAGGCCGTGGAGAAGAGCGTTGCTGTAGATATAATCCGACTGGAGAAGGGGCAGCAGCACCACCGCCAGCAGCGAGCTGAAGGGCATGGCGGCCAGGAGCAGCACCAGCCTCCAAAACCGGGGGGAGAGCTGGGGCGGGCGCTTTGGCAGGTGTTTCCGCGGCGCCAGGTACAGCAGGGCCCAGACGGCGAGGCGGATGAATTTATTGCTGTAGTAATACAGATCGTCCAGATCGAAGCGGGCCATAATGGGGCCATAATAGGTATCCAGCACGGCGTTGACGGACATGATGAGGCAGAAAAAGATGACCGTCAGCGTCAGCCGCCCGGCCCGGTCCCCCTTGGAGGCCAGCAGGAGCACGGGGAAAAAGAACAGCAGGGTGAACAGCAGATTGGTGTCCCCCAGCCAAATCACCATGTCGGAGATGCTGCCCAGAAACAGGACCAGCGCGATTCGCCAGCCCCGCCGGGGCTTCACCGCCAAAAAGGCGGACACGATCCGAAAGAGGAAGAAGCCGCTGGCAAACACCGGGATCAGCCAGAACCAATTTTGAAAGCAGAGCAGCAGGTATTCCGCCAGGCTGATTAAAAACGTTGAAGCCATGGCCTAGCCCTCCAGGGCCGTCCGGGCCAGGGCGGCCAGGGCGGCGGAGCGGCAGGCCCGGCTGACGGGAAGCGCTTCGCCGCCCACAAAGACCTGACTTCCCTCCATCCGCTCTACGGCGGCGGTGCGGACCAGATAGCGCTGGTGGACCCGGACGAAGGACTCTCCCACGTCCCGCTCCACGTCGTCCAGCTTGCCGTAAAAGGTATAGGTCCGGGCGGCGGAGACGCAGGTGACCTGCCGCCGGTCGGAGGCGAAATAGAGAATGGTCTTCTTGGGAATCCGGTACAGCGTCTCGCCGCTGCGGCAGAGGAAGGCCTGGTCCCCCTCCCGGAGGCGGGCCTCCGCCGCCCGGTCCAGCACGCCGTCCAGCTGGTCCGGCTTGGGGGGCTTCATCAGGTAGCCCAGGGCCCCCACGGAATAGCCGTCGAACACGTAGTCCGTGTAGCCGGTGACAAAGACCAGCAGCAGCCCCTCGTCCGCCTCCCGGAGGCGGCGGGCGGTCTCCATGCCGTTCAGCTCCCCCATTTCAATGTCCAAAAATACCAGGTCCAGCTCCCCGGCGTGGCTGCCCAGCCAGCGGAGGAGGCCCTCCCCGGAGGAGAATTCAAAAAAGGACGTGTCCGCCCCGCTCCGCCGCCGCTCCAGGGCCCGCTCCAGGGCGGCCCGGAGGGCGACGCGGGCGTCGGCGCTGTCGTCGCAGATGCCGATTCGCAGCATGGTATCATCTCCTTGCGGTTTGCTGGGGCTATTATAGCATATCCCCGGCCATTCGCCAAACCAATTATGACGGCAAAAGCGCCAAAAATGACATCGCTTTCCGCCGCGTCGCCAAACTTTACAACAGACCCGCCAAAGAGAGCGGCCCCGTTTGCGGGGGCCGTTTTTTTGCGCTATTCTGGCAATGGAAGCGGACGTAAGCATTTACAGCCGGACTTCCGTATCAATCGCTGTCACAGAATAAAGGAAGTGCTTGCTATGAATTGGAATTCCATCCGCGCCGCCCTGACCACCCCCACAGAGGTCCCCCGGCAGGGGCCCCGGCTGCGAACGAATCTGGACACGGACCTCTTGAAGCTCGCCGCCATCGTCTCCATGCTCATCGACCATGTGGGCGGCGCCTTCTTTCCGGAGGTCGGGGCCTTCCGCTGGATTGGGCGGCTGGCGTTCCCGATTTTCTGCTACTGCCTGACCGTGGGACTGCTGTACACCCGAAACATCAAGCGGTATCTGGGCCGCCTGGCGGTGTTCGCCGTGGTCTCCCAGCCCTTCTACGTCCTGGCCTTCCACCCCC
>CASTQR010000281.1 GCA_949451265.1 uncultured Eubacteriales bacterium
TGTACTCCACCTTCGGCCTGAGCTACACCATCGAGCTGTCCACCATGCCCGAGGATCACATCGGCACCGTGGACGAGTGGGAGCGCAACCAGGGCATCCTGAAGGACGCCATCACCGGCATGGGAAAGGAGTTCGTCATCAACGAGGGGGACGGCGCCTTCTACGGCCCCAAGCTGGACTTCCATCTGGCGGACTCCCTGGGCCGCACCTGGCAGTGCGGTACCATCCAGCTGGACTCCCAGCTCCCCGAGCGGTTCGCGCTGGAGTACACCGGCGAGGACGGCGGGAAGCACCGCCCCGTCATGATCCACCGGGTGGTGCTGGGCTCCATCGAGCGGTTCATCGGCGTCATCACGGAGCACTTTGCCGGGGCCTTCCCGGCGTGGCTGGCCCCCGTCCAGGTGAAGGTGCTCCCCGTCACCGACCGGGCGGAGGACTACGCCGCTCAGGTAGCCGCCAAGCTGGACGCCCAGGGCTTCCGCTGCGAGGTGGACGCCCGGAACGAGAAGATCGGCAAGAAGATCCGGGAGGCCACCCTGGAGAAGGTGCCCTATATGCTGGTGGTGGGCGACCGGGACATGGAGAACGGCACCGTCTCCCCCCGCCGCCGCACCGGGGAGGACCTGGGGGCCATGGAGCTGGACGCCTTCGCCGCCCTGCTGGGGGACGAGGTGTCCTCCAGGGCCATCAAGTAAAAGACGTGGCAAAGCGGCCCGTCCCCTCTGGGGACGGGCCGCTTTTTCTGCGTTGCTTGGGGGTCGTCAGCCCTTCACGCCGCCGGAGGCGAGGCCGCTGACCAGATTCTTCTCAATGCACATGAACAGGATGACCACCGGGATGATGGCGAAGATAGAGGCGGCAAACAGGTACTGCCACTCGATCATGTTGTAGCCGTTGAAGGTGTTGATGCCCACCGTCAGCGGCTTGAGGGTGTCGGTGGAGATGAGGCACAGGGCCACGGTATACTCGTTCCAGGCGTTGATGAAGATGAAGATCAGGGTGGTGACGATGCCGGGGGCGGCCACCGGCAACAGCACCCGCAGCATGGCCTGCACCCGGTTGCAGCCGTCAATGGTGGCGGCCTGCTCCATTTCGGCGGATATCCCCATGAAGGTGCCCCGCAGGAGCCAGATGGTAAACGCCTGGTTGAAGGAGGCGTTGATCAGCACCAGGCCCAGGAGGCTGTCCGTCAGGTGCATGGGCTGCATGACCTGATAGATGCCCACCAGCAGCACCACGGGGGCAAACATCTGGGAGACAATGACGAAGCCCAGGAAGGCGGTCTGTCCCTTGAATTTCATGCGGGCCAGGGCGTAGGCGGCGGGGATGCCGCACAGCATGGCGATGAGGGTGGAGCCGCTGGCGATGAGGACGGAGTTCAGCATATACTGGGCCATGGGCGCCCGGCTCCAGATGTCGATGAAGTTGGACCACAGGGCGGTGACGGGCAGGATGGTGCCGCCGGAGAAGATCTCCACCCGGTTCTTCAGCGCGGTGCACAGCATGGCGAAGTAGGGGTAGAGGGTGATCACGCACACGTCCAGCACCACGAAGTACAGCAGCACCCGCAGAATGGCTTTTTTCACGGAAACCGGCTTTTTTGGGACGGCGGCAGACGGGGTGGCCATCAATAGTCATCTCCTTTCCGCAGGGTGTAGATCATGTACACGCTGGCGCACACCAGCAGGATCAGGAAGCCGATGACGGACACCGCCGCCTCCCCCTGCCGGCCGTTGTAGAAGCCCAGCTTGTACAGGTAGGTGACCAAGGTGTCGGTATGGTTGGCCGGGTCGCCCTTGGTCATAGTCCAGATGATGGGGAAGGAGTTGAACACATAGATGATGTTCAGCACCGTGGACACCGTCAGGGAGGAGCGCACCAGCGGCAGGGTGATGCGGAACAGCTTCTGCCAGTAGTTCGCACCGTCCACGGTGGCGGCCTCGTAGTAGGAAGCGTCGATGCTTTGCAGTCCCGACAGGACACAGAAGGTGACGAAGGGTATGGTGACGAAGATGCCGCAGGCGATCTCCCAGGCGAAATAAGCTCCGGGCGTTGGCGTCCAGTTCACCGGGGAGTCGATGAGGCCGATTTTCATCAGCAGGGTGTTCAGCGTGCCGTAATCCTTGTTGATGATGAAGTTCCACACGCTGGCCTGGATCACCAGCGTGGTGGCCCAGGGGAACACCACGATGGCCCGGGCGATCTTCCGGCCCCGGAACTTGTTGTTCAGCACCAGGGCCAGCATGAAGCCCAGGATGGTGGACAGCA
>CASTQR010000282.1 GCA_949451265.1 uncultured Eubacteriales bacterium
ATCATCGCCGATGAGAACGGCCTGACCAGCCGGGAGAACGTGTACGCCGGGGGCGATGCGGTCACCGGCGCGGCCACGGTGATCCTGGCCATGGGCGCGGGCAAGACCGCCGCCAAGGCCATTGACGAGGCCCTTTCCAAATAGGAAAAGCTGTGATATAATGACTGCCGGGGCCTGGTCCCCGGCAGTCATTTTTGTGAGGTAGTCGTCATGGTGCGTGAGGCAAGGCGTGAAGATCTGGACGCGGTCCTGAATTTGTATCTGTGTCTGCACGAGACATCGGTGCCCGAACCGGCGGAGCATTTGGCAGCGGTCTGGGAACACATCTTGTCAGACGAAAACCACCATCTGATCGTCTGTGAGGTGGACGGGGAGATCGTCTCCTCCTGCGTCTGCGTCATCATCCCCAACCTGACCCGGAACGTGCGGCCTTACGCCTTTGTGGAAAACGTGGTCACCCATTCAGCGCACAGGGGGAAGGGCTATGCCACCCGGTGCCTGGACTGGGCGAAGGCCGTGGCGGAAAGCCGAAATTGCTATAAGATGATGCTTTTGACTGGGTCAAAAGAGCAAAAGACGCTGGATCTTTACGCCCGCGCGGGATACAACTGCACCGATAAAACAGCCTTTGTCCAATGGCTGTAGGCGCGGGGACCGGCTGACCACCCAGATCAAGCACATTCGCTGAACGGAGGAGATATTAGATGATAAAAGCGGCGATCTTCGACCTGGACGGCCTGCTGGTGGACACCGAGGTAGTGTCCTACCGGATCTTGCGGGAGATCCTGGCCCAGTTCGGCCACCCCTTCGCCCTGGAGGAGTACACCCGAGAGTTCTGCGGCAAGCCCGAGCGGGACAACGCCGCCCACCTGGTGGAGGCGTATGGCCTCCCCTGGACGGCGGCGGAGGCGCTGGAGCGGATCTTCCAGAGGGAGGAGGAGCTCCACGCCCAGGGGGTGGCGCTGAAACCGGGGGCCCGGGCGCTGCTGGACTACTTGAAAAAGACGGGGCGGAAGATCGCCCTGGCCTCGTCCAGCACCCGGGACCGGGCCATGGCCCTGCTGGACCAGCACCAGATCGGGGAGTATTTCCAGGCGTTCGTCTTTGCCGAGGACATCGCCCGGGGCAAGCCCGCCCCCGACGTGTTCTGGAAGGCGTGTGAGAAGCTGGGCGAGGCCCCGGAGGACTGCCTGGTGCTGGAGGACAGCGAGGCGGGCGTCCGGGCCGCCCACGCCGCCGGGATCCCGGTCCTGTGCGTCCCCGACCTGAAACGGCCGCCCCAGCCGGTCCTGGACCTGGCGGCGGCGGTGCTGCCCTCCCTGGAGGAGGCGGTGGGCTATCTCTCCGATCAGAAAGGCTGATATCATGGTTTACGCGATCCTGACCGCCGCCCTGGTGGCCCTCGACCAGCTGGTCAAATATCTGGTCCGCTCCCACATCCCCCTGGGGGGGAACGTGCCCTTCCTCCCCTATCTGCTGGACCTGACCTATGTTCAGAATACGGGCGCGGCCTTCTCCATGCTGCGCTCCCACACCTGGGTGCTCACCCTCACCTCCACGGTGGTGGTGCTGGGCATGTGCGTCCTCCTCGTCAAGGGCTTCTTCAAGAGCCGGGTGGGGCTGTTCTCCGCCGCCCTGGTGCTGGCGGGGGGGATGGGCAACCTGATCGACCGGGTGCTCTTCGGCTTCGTCACCGACATGTTCCAGACCACCTTCATGGATTTCGCCGTGTTCAACGTGGCCGATTGCTGCATCACCGTGGGGGTGCCCCTCATGTTCCTCTACGTGTGGTTCCACATCGGAAAGGACGAAAAGAAGGAGGGCGAGGCGGATGGAGACCCCCAGCTTCCCCCTGACGATAACTGAGCCGGGCCGGGCGGACGCGGTGATCGCCGCCGCCCTGGACGGCCTGACCCGCTCGGCGGCCCAGAAGTGGCTGGAGGAGGGCCGGGTCACCCTGGACGGCAAACCACTGAAAAAGAACGCCAAGCTCCAGCCCGGCGACACGGTGCTGATCACGCCCCCCCAGCCCCAGCCCGTCGATCTGGCCCCCCAGGACATCCCCCTGGACGTGGCCTACGAGGACAATGACGTGATCGTGGTGAACAAGCCCGTGGGCATGGTGGTGCACCCCGCCCCCGGCCACCCGGACGGCACGTTGGTCAACGCCCTGTTATACCACTGCGGCAACAGCCTCTCCGGCATCAACGGCGAGCTGCGCCCCGGCATCGTCCACCGCATCGACCGGGACACCTCCGGCCT
>CASTQR010000283.1 GCA_949451265.1 uncultured Eubacteriales bacterium
GGTGGCGGCCTACTACGCCGCCGACTGCCAGGCCCAGGAGATCCTGGCCCGGCTGCGGAACGGGGAGCTGCTGCCGGGGGTGACCCGGCACAGCTATGAGCCCCAGGCCGGGGGCGCCCGCTGCACCTACACGATCCCCATCTCGGACGGGCAGGAGCTGCGGGTGGAGGTGGTGCTGCGGGACGGGGGCTATACCGTCCTGCGCTGGCAGGCCGCCCCGGTGTCGGAGTGGGGCGGGAACGAGACGGTGGATCTCTGGAACGGAACGGAATAGGGGGAGTGCGCGTGGATTTAATGGAATACCTGAAGCGGGCGGTGGCCGACAAGGCGTCCGACCTGTTTATCGTGGCGGGCGGGCCGGTGAGCGAGAAGCTGGAGAAGCGGATCTCGTCCATCAGCGCGGAGCGGATCTTCCCCCGGGAGACGGAGGAGCTGATCCGGCAGGTCTATGACTTGGCGAAGCGGCCCATGGATCGCTATATGGAGGAGGGGGACGATGATTTTTCCTTCTCTGTGCCCAGTCTGGCCCGGTTCCGGGTGAATGTCTACCGTCAGCGCGGCTCCATGGCGGCGGTGATCCGGGTGGTGGCCTTCGACATCCCCCACTGGCGGGATCTGTCCATCCCGGAGGGGGTCATGGATCTGGCGGAGGTCCAGCACGGCATGGTGCTGGTGACGGGGACGGCGGGCAGCGGCAAGTCCACCACCCAGGCCTGCATCATCGACCAGATCAACCGCAGCCGGGAGTGCCACATCATCACCCTGGAGGATCCCATCGAGTACCTCCACCGGAACCGGCGCTCCATCATCAGCCAGCGGGAGATGTCCATCGACACCATCGACTACCCCTCCGCCCTCCGGGCCTGCCTGCGGCAGGCTCCCGACGTGATCCTGCTGGGGGAGATGCGGGACCAGGAGACCATCCACACCGCTATGACGGCGGCGGAGACGGGGCACCTGCTCATCGCCACCCTCCACACCAAGGGGGCGGTGAACACCATCGACCGCATTGTGGACACCTTCCCCAGCGGCCAGCAAGACCAGGTGCGGGTGCAGCTCAGCATGGTGCTGCACACCGTGATCTCTCAGCAGCTTGTTCCAGGGGTGGCGGGGGATCTGGTGCCCGCCTTT
Organism: uncultured Eubacteriales bacterium; assembly: GCA_949451265.1. The sequence continues at coordinate 1,132 of CASTQR010000283.1, forward strand.
GAGATCATGCACGTGAACAACGCCATCCGCAGCCTGATCCGGGACAGCAAGACCCACCAGATCGACAACGCCATCGCCGCCGGCGGCGTGGACGGCATGGTGACCATGGACCAGTCCCTGCTGAACCTGTACCGGGATCGCCGGATCGACAAGGAGACGGCGATGGCCTTCTCGGACAATCCGGAGCAGATGCGCCGCAGATTGGGCTGACAAAATAGAAAGAACCCCGGACGGAGCCGCTGCTCCGTCCGGGGTTCTTGTATCTCACTCAGCGCAGCACCGCGCCGCAGTCCTTTTCCAGCGTTTCCAGGATGGACTTCACGTCCTCATCCGCCTCCTCGCCGGTGAGGGAGCGGTCATCCGCCCGGAGCACCAGGTTGAAGGCCACCGACTTCCTGCCCTCGCCCAGGTTCTTGCCCCGGTAGATGTCGAACAGGGCCACGTCCTTCAGCAGCCCTTTTGCCCCCTTGCGGATGGCGTTCTCCAAGGCGCCCACGGACACCTCCTCCCCGCACACCACGGCAATGTCCCGGGTGACGGCGGGGAACTTGGGCAGGGGGGCGTACTCGGGATCGGGCCCCTGGGCCAGCAGCAGCTCGTCAAAGGACAGCTCCGCGCAGTACAGCTCGCCGTCCACGCCGAAGTTCCGGGCGGCCTGGGGGTGGATCTGGCCGAACACGCCCACGATGTCGCTGCCGCTGTAGACGTAGGCGCAGCGGCCGGGGTGGTAGGAGGGGTCCTCAGCGCAGGGGGCGAAGGACACGTCCCTGGCCCGGATGGACTTGAGTATGGCCTCCACGGCCCCCTTCATGGTGAAGAAGTCCATGCCGTCGCCGTAGGCCCCCAGGGTCAGCACCTGGGCCTCCATGGCCAGCCCGTCGTCCTTCCCCAGCTGGTTCACCGCCTCCACCACCGCTTCGGTGAGGCCGCCCAGCCCCAGCTCCTCCAGCTTCCGCTTGGAGCCCGCCAGGGCGGGGTCGTTGGCGTCCATGGGCTCGGCGGGGGCCTTGGGCATATAGATCCGGCCCAGCTCGTACAGCCACGCGGACTTGTTCCGGTTGTTCCAGTTGCGGCCCAGCACCTCCAGCATGGAGGGCAGGGTGGTGGTGCGCATGATGGAGGTGT
>CASTQR010000284.1 GCA_949451265.1 uncultured Eubacteriales bacterium
CGCCCCGGCCCGAGGTGCGGGCGGCGGTGGCCAAGTGCCACCTGGCGGGGGTGCGCCCGGTGATGATTACCGGCGACCACCGGGCCACTGCTCTGGCCGTTGCTCAGGCGCTGGACATCGCCCGCCCCGGCGACTGGACGGTGACGGGGGCGGAGCTGGACTTCTTGCCCCAGGAGCTGCTGGAGGCCGACATTGAAAAATTCGCCGTCTTCGCCCGGGTATCCCCGGAGCACAAAATGCGCATCGTCCAGGCCTGGCAGAACCGGGGCCGGGTGGTGGCTATGACCGGGGATGGGGTCAACGACGCCCCCGCCCTGAAGGCCGCCGACATCGGCTGCGCCATGGGGGTGGTGGGCACCGACGTAGCCAAGGGCGCCGCCGACATGATCCTCACTGACGACAACTTTTCCACCATCGTCTCCGCCATTGAGGAGGGCCGGGGCATCTATTCCAACATCCGCAAGGCCATCCACTATCTCCTCTCCTGCAACATCGGGGAAATTTTCACGATCTTTGCCGCCACACTGCTGGGCTTCGGCCAAATGCCCCTGGTACCGGTACAGCTGCTGTGGCTCAATTTAGTGACCGACTCCCTCCCCGCCCTGGCCCTGGGGGTGGAGCCGGTGGAGGAGGGGGTCATGGAGGAGGAGCCCCGGGACGCCTCCGCCGGGCTCTTTGACAAACGGTTCTCCTTCCGGCTGGCCTGGCAGGGCCTGATGGTGGGGGGGCTTACCCTGGCGGCCTACTTCCTGGGCTTCACCCGGCTGGGGGCTCCGGGGATGGAGGGGGCGGCGGCAAATACCATGGCCTTCGCCACCCTGACCCTGTGCCAGCTGTTCCACGCCTTCAATATCCGCAGCGAGCACCGCTCCCTCTTCGTCCAGGGGGCGCTGTCCAACCCGGCGATGAACCGGGCCTTTCTGGCGGGGCTGGCTATGCAGCTCTCCGTCCTGCTGGTCCCGCCCCTCCAGGGGGTATTTTCCGTCACCCCCATGAACGCCCCCCAGTGGTGTACCGTCCTGGCCTTGGCGATGGCCCCTATCCCCATCTGCGAGGCGGCTAAGGCGATGTCCCTCCCCCGGAGCACACCGGAGGAGGCGGTCACGGCAAAGCAGAGATGAAAGCGCTCCCCGGAGGCGGCCTGCCTCCGGGGAGCTTCCCGTTTATTCAGCCCTGACCGTAGTAGGCGCCGGGGCCGTGCTTGCGGAAATAGTGCTTGTCCTGATAGCGCTGGGGAGCCGCCCCCGCGGAGGGCCGGACCTGCCGGGTGAGGATGGCCATTTTGGCTACCTCCTCCAGCACCACCCCGTGGTACACCGCCTGAGCCGGGTCCTTACCCCAGGTAAAGGGTCCGTGACTGGCGCAGATCACGCCGGGGACGGCGGTGGGCTCGATGCACCGCTCCCGGAAGGTATCCACAATGATCCTTCCGGTGTTCCGCTCATAGTCCTCCTCCAGCTCCCCCTGGGTCAGGTGGCGGGCACAGGGGACGGAGCCGTAGAAGTAGTCGGCGTGGGTGGTACCGAAGCAGGGGATGTCCTCCCCGGCCTGGGCCCAGGCCACGGCGTTGGGGCTGTGGGTGTGGACGATGCCGCCCACGCCAGGGAATGCCTTGTACAGCTCCAGGTGGGTCTTGGTGTCGCTGGAGGGCTTCCATTTGCCCTCCGTCACCTGGCCGGTCTCCAGGCTCACCACCACCATATCCTCCACGGTCATACCGTCGTACTCCACCCCGGAGGGCTTGATGACGATCAGCCCCTTCTCCCGGTCTATCCCGGACACGTTGCCCCAGGTGAAGGTAACCAGGCCGTATTTGGGCAGGAGGAGGTTGGCCTCCAAAACCGCTTGCTTGAGCGCTTCTAACATATTTGCACCTCTTTTCCGTGTGTAGGGGCGGGTATTACCCGCCCGTTTTTTTATGCCGCCTTATTCTCATACGGGCGGATGATATCCGCCCGTACAGAACAGCGGGTCATGCAGGGCGCGACGACCCCGGCGCGCCGCTCCCCGCCGCAGCGGAACAGAGCGGGCCGCCGGGTCGTCGGCCCCTACAGGGTTTACTTCAATCTCCAGGCCAGATCGGACAGGAACAGGTCGTGCTCCAGGCTCTCCAGGGTGGTATCCTTGCCGATGTGGACAAACTCGATGTCCATCATGGTACACCAATCCTTCATCTGCTCGGCGGTGACATCGTAGCTGAGGACGGTGTGGTGGGCGCCGCCGGCGGTAATCCAGCACTCCA
>CASTQR010000285.1 GCA_949451265.1 uncultured Eubacteriales bacterium
TGGAGCACCTGGGTGGAGTCGGTGATGTCGATCTTCTGGGCGAAGTCGTTCACCATCTTCCGCTCCGCCTCGTTGAGCTGGCTCTCGTCCAGCTGGATGGCCTGGGCGTCCCGGGCGGCCTGCACCGCCGCCGCGTCCTCCGGGGTGACGGCGTTGTCCAGGGTCAGGGTGGGGGCTTCGGGGGCCTTGGGGACGGCCGCCTCCGCGGCCTGGGCGGCGGCCTGCGCCGCGGCGGCGCCGCTGGGGTCCAGGGTCAGCTCGGGCATCATGTTCTCATCCATGTTTTTTCTCCTCCGAATTCTGTTTGGGGTTGTCGGCTTTCGCCGCTTTCAGGTAGGCCGTCCACCAGATGGCGGCGGCGCACACGCTCAGCACAAAAATGATCAGGATGGCGGGGTCCGGGTGGGAGAGGCTGCGCATCACCGCCGCGAACATGGAGAGGGCGGCAAAGCTCCACACGATGGCCAGCACCCGGTAGCGGCCCTTGGTCTTGTTCCTGCCCATGCCGCCCTCCTCACTGGCCGCCCAGGGTCATGCCGCCGATGCCCTCCTGCTGGAGCATCTGCTCCATCACGGTGATGTCGGCGGAGATGTCCAGGGCCTCCTCGCCGTAGAGGGCGTCCAGCTGGCGGCTGAAGGCCACGCAGATGGTGCCCAGCATCTCCCCGATCTTCCCCTTGGTGCCATCGATGTTGGTGCCGGACGCCCCGGTGGAGTCCATCCGGTCGTAGGCGTTGAGCAGCTTCAGGGTGGTGGGCAGGTAGTAGTTCATGAACTTGCGGATCTGGGGCAGCTTGGAGGGCTTTTCCACCACCGCGTCGATGATCTTGCCGGTGGTGGCCTCCAGGTGGGAGATCTGGGCGGAGATGGCGGCGTCCTTAATGGAGTCGTTGAGCCGCCGCATCTCGGACACGGCCTTGGCCCGCTCGTCCAGCAGCGCGTCGATCTCCGGGTTGCCGGTGGGCTTGGGCTTTTCCTCCTTGGGCTTGGCCTGGGCGGGGCCGGGGGCGGCGGGCTCCTGTACCTCATAGCCCCGGTCAGGGAACAGCATCTTCCCCCCAAAGTAGGCCGCCATGGACAGCAGCGCCGCCATGATATAGTGGGTGGGGCGGTACAGCGGCAGGCGCAGGAGCCACGCCCACAGCAGCCAGGTGAGCCCCACAAAGTAGATAGGCAGGACGCTCCGTTTTTTCACATAGGCCACGGCCTTTGCCCCCTTTCCGAAATCTGGCTTCTATTTTACTCCCCGGACAAGGCTTCTGTCAAGATAAAGGGGCGGCGGGCGGTTGACTTTAACAATTTCTTCATGTAAAATAAGCTGTTATGTCCCCTGTCCTTTACATGGGGGGCTGGAAAAGCTATTGAGATAGGGAGTCCTCACCCATGATGACGTTAAACGATTTTAAGGCGGCCCGGAAAACCCTGGACGGCGTCCTCCACCCCACCGACCTGATCTACAGCCCCTTCTTCACCCGCTCCACCGGCAACCAGGTCTACATCAAGCCGGAGAATATGCAGGTCACCGGGGCGTACAAGATCCGGGGCGCCTACTTCAAATGCTCCACCCTGTCCGACGAGGAGAAGGCCCGGGGGCTGGTGACCGCCTCCGCCGGCAACCACGCCCAGGGGGTGGCCTACGCCGCCCAGGCCGCCGGAGTGGCGGCCACCATCGTCATGCCCACCACCACCCCCCTGGTGAAGGTGAACAACACCAAGGATTACGGGGCCAAGGTAGTCCTCCACGGCGAGACCTTCGACGACGCGGCGGCGCTGGCGGCGAAGCTCAGCCAGGAGGAGGGGCTGACCTACGTCCACCCCTTCAACGACCTCACCGTGTCCACCGGGCAGGGCACCATCGCCTATGAGATTTTCAAGGACCTCCCGGACGTGGACGTGATTTTAGTGCCCATCGGCGGCGGCGGGCTGGCGGCGGGGGTGTCCACCCTGGCCAAGCTGCTGAACCCGTCGGTGCGGGTCATCGGCGTGGAGCCCTCCGGGGCGGCGTCCATGAAGGCCAGCGTGGAGGCGGGCCACGTGGTGACGCTGGACAAGGTGACCACCATCGCCGACGGCGTGGCGGTGAAAACCCCCGGCGATCAGGTGTTCCCCTACATCCAGCAGCACGTGGACGAGATCCTCACCATCGACGACGACGAGCTGGTGGACGCCTTCCTGGACGTGATGGAGAAGCACAAGATGGTGGTGGAGAACGCGGGCCTGCT
>CASTQR010000286.1 GCA_949451265.1 uncultured Eubacteriales bacterium
GCCTTGGCCATCTCGCCGCCCAGGGCGTCGATCTCCCGGACCAGGTGGCCCTTGCCGGTGCCGCCGATGGCGGGGTTGCAGGGCATATTGCCCACCGCGTCCAGGTTGATGGTGAAGCACACCGTCCGGAGGCCCATCCGGGCGGAGGCCAAGGCGGCCTCGATGCCGGCGTGGCCCGCGCCGACGACGGCGATGTCAAATTGTCCCGCGTGATAGTCCAAGACCCTATGCCCCCGTTTTCAGTGTCACCACCGCCAGCTCCGGGCGGTTGAACAGGCGGAACCCCCGGAAGGGGGTGGTGTTATTCCCCAGCCCCCGGGACACAAAGAGGGTGCTGTCCCCCTCCGTGTACAGGCCCGACGTCCACCTGGGGAAAAACCGGCGGTCGGTGCCCACCAGCCCGCCCACAAAGGGCAGGCGGACGATCCCCCCGTGGCCGTGGCCGGACATCACAAAGTCATAGCCCGCGGCGGCGTACTGTCCAAAGCGGTCGTTGCGGTGGGCCAGCAGGAGGGTAAACAGGCCGGGATCGTCCCTCTGGATCCGGGCGTACAGCTCCTCCGGGGTGGTCTGGTCGGCGTAGCCGTTGGGGTCGTCCACCCCGGCCAGGGCGAGTTTCGCCCCGTCCCGCTCCAGCACCTCGTGGCGGTTGGACAGGACGGTGACGCCGCCCTCCCCCAGCAAGGCCTTCAACTCCTTCACCGTTTTGCTCCCCAGGGCCCACTCGTGGTTCCCGGTGACGTAATAGGTGGGGGCGATGGCGGACAGGCCCTTCGCCAGCGCCGGGATCATGGCCAGCTGTTCCTTCTGGTCGATGAGGTCCCCGGTGATGACGATGAGGTCGGGTTTCTCCTTCGCCGCCCGGTCCAGCAGCTCCCGGCTCCCTTCCCCATACTGGTGGCCGTGGAGGTCGGACAGGTGGGCGATGGTGAAGCCGTCGAATGCCTGGGGCAGGCCGTCCAGCTCCGCCGCGGCGCGGGTGGTTTGCACCCCCCAGCACTGCCAGTGGAACCAGAACCCGCCGAGAACCGCCAGCGCCAGCAGTACCAGCACCCACATGAGCGGGCGGCGCTTTTTCCGGGGGCGGCGGTGCCGCTCAGTCGCCGTCATGAAGGTAATAGGGCCGCATCAGGCTCTTGTGCTGGGTGGAGTCCTTCTGGCGGTCGGAGCGGGGCGGGGCCTCCACGGGCCGGGGCCGGTCGTCCCGGCGGCGCTTCCGCTTGCCGGACAGGGACGGGGGCAGGACGGGCTCCCTGGCGGGCTGGGCCGGGGCCCCCTGCTTCTTCCCCTGGCGGCGGGGCTTCTGGCGGGAGGGCTTCTGTTCCTGGGCCTTGTCCTGTTTCTTCTGCTGATCCGCCTGCCGCTGGGCCGGGGCCTGGGACCGGGGCGCGGGGCGGCGGGGGGCCAGCAGGCGGGCGGTGGCGTCCATGATCACGTCGGAGTCCAGGGGGTTGGGCTTGTAGAAGTCGGTGACGGGCATGGAGGGGTCGTCGGGCATGGTGTCCTCCAAATGGCCCTGCCGCACGCCCCGGCCAATCGGTTTGTCACGCAAAACGATGGGCTCCTCCTTGATCGGGGGCGGGGCCATCGCCGGGGCGGTGGGCACGGCCTCCTGGGAGGCGCCGGATTTTTTGCGGCGGCGCTTTTTCTTTTTCGGGGCGTCCGTTCCCTCCCCCACATCCACTATTTTGCGCTCCTCCGCCCTGGCCTCGTTCTCGGCGTCCCGCTGGCGGCGGCGCTCTTTCGCGGCGGCCCGGGCCTCCGCGTCCTCCGAGTTCACGGGCCGGCCGTGCTTGTCCTTCTGGGGCGGGTCGAAATTCTCCATGGGATAGGGGTGGCCCTCCACCACCGGGATGGGCTTGCCCAGCAGCTTCTCGATGGCCTTCAGCTCATCCTTCTCGTCGAACTGGCAGAAGGAGACGGCCTCCCCCTCATGCCCCGCCCGCCCCGTCCGGCCGATGCGGTGGACGTAGGTCTCGGGCACGTCGGGCAGGTTGTAGTTGAACACAAAGGGGAGCTGGTCGATGTCGATGCCCCGGGCGGCGATGTCGGTGGCGGCCAGCACCCGCACCCGGCCCGCCTTGAAGTCGCTGAGGGCCTGGACCCGGGCGGTCTGGCTCTTGTTGCCGTGGATGGCGGCGGCGGAGATGCCCCGCTTCATGAGATCCTGGGCGATGCGGTTGGCCCCGTGCTTGGTGCGGGAGAACACCAGGGCGGAGG
>CASTQR010000287.1 GCA_949451265.1 uncultured Eubacteriales bacterium
TATGTGGACTCCCCCCTGGCGGGGGCGGCCACCGAGATCTTCTCCGGCGACCTCACGGGCTACCTGGACGAGGAGGCCATCGAACACCTGCGGGGGGGCGCGCTGTTCCGCTTCCCCGGCCTGAACATCACCGAGGGCACCGAGGAGTCCCGCTCCCTGAACTCCGACCCCACCCCCAAGGTGATCATATCCGCCTCCGGTATGTGCGACGCGGGCCGCATCCGGCACCACCTGAAGCACAACCTCTGGAAGCCGGAGTGCACCGTCCTGTTCGTGGGCTACCAGGCGGACGGCTCCCTGGGCCGCCGCATCCTGGACGGCGCCCAGCGGGTGCGGCTGTTCGGGGAGGAGATCGCGGTGCGGGCCCGGATCGTCCGGTTCCACGGCCTCAGCTCCCACGCCGACCGGGACGGGCTGGTGCGCTGGATCAACGCCTTCACCCCCCGGCCCAAGCAGGTCTTTGTGGTCCACGGCGAGGCCAGGGCCGCGGAGAACTACACCCAGACCCTGAAGGAGCTGGGCTTTGCCGTCCACGCCCCCGACTATGAGGAGGTCTACGACCTGCTGGACAACCGCATGATCGCCCCCGGCATCGCGCTGGAGCCCAAGGCCCCGGCGGCGCCCATGGCCTCCCCGGCCTACCGCCGGCTGGAGGACGTGGGGCAGAAGCTCATGGAGGTCATCGCCCACAACCGGGGCGGGTCCAACAAGGATCTGGGGAAGTTCGCGGATCAGATCCGGGCGCTCATCTCCAAGTGGGACAGGTAAGCCTTTTGAAGCGGAAAAACCGGCTGGACGCATCTGCGTCCAGCCGGTTTCTTTAGTCCGCCTTGTGCCCTTGGGCGATTATCACATCCACCACGCTTTGGGCAAGCTCCTGGCACTGGCCCTTCTCCGGCGCCTCCACCATCACCCGCACCAGCGGCTCGGTGCCCGACTCCCGCACCAGGATCCGGCCCGTGTCCCCCAGCTCCGCCGCCACGGCGTCCACCGCCGCCCGCACCAACCGGTCGTCCTGGGCGGCCCGTTTGTCCTTCACCCGCACGTTGATCAGCACCTGCGGGTAGATGGTCACCGGCTCCGCCAGACGGCTCAGGGTCTCCTTTTTTGCCATCATGACCTCCATCACCTTCAACGCGGTGAGGATGCCGTCCCCCGTCCGGGCGTATTTGGAGAAGATGATGTGCCCCGACTGCTCGCCGCCGATGCGCCGGCCGTTCTTTACCATGTCCTCATAGACGTACTTATCCCCCACAGCGGTTTTCACGTAGCCGATGCCCGCCGCCTCCAGGGCCTTATACAGGCCGAAATTGGACATGACGGTGGTCACCACCGTGTTGGTCAGCAGCTTGCCCCGCTCCTTCATGTACAGGCTGTACAGGTACATGATCCGGTCGCCGTCCACCAGCTCCCCCCGCTCGTCCACGGCGAGGCAGCGGTCGGCGTCCCCATCGAAGGCGAAGCCCGCGTCGCAGCCGTGCTCCTTCACGTACTTCTTGAGCCCGTCGATGTGGGTGGAGCCCGCGTCCAGGTTGATGTTCAGCCCGTCGGGGCGGTCGTTGATGACATACACGTCCGCCCCCAGGGAGCGGAACACATTGGGGGCGATGCTCCACGCCGAGCCGTTGGCGCAGTCCAGGGCGATCTTCTTCCCCCGGAAGGAGTACACCGCCAAAGAGATCAGGTAGCCCATGTAGCGGTTGCGGCCCGCGGTGTGGTCCACGATGCTTCCCACCCCCTCGCCGGCGGCAAAGGGCAGCTTTCGGATGGTCTGCCCGTCCACCGACAGGGTCCCGTCCAGGTAGTCCTCCACCAGGCGGATGGTGGCCTCGTCCATCTTCTCCCCCTCCCGGTTCATCAGCTTGATGCCGTTGTCATAGTAGGGGTTGTGGGAGGCGGAGATCATCACGCCGCAGTCGAAGCCGTCCGTCCGGGTGACGTAGGACACGGAGGGGGTGGTGGTGACGTGGAGCAGGTACACGTCCGCCCCGGAGGCGGCCATGCCCGCGCTGATGGCGTACTCCAGCATATAGCTGGAGCGCCGTGTGTCCTTGCCCACCACGATCCGGGCCCGATCCCCGCCCCGGCCGTAGTACCAGCCCAGGAAGCGGCCTACCTCGTAGGCGTGGTTCGCGGTGAGCTCCACATTGGCCTCCCCCCGGAAGCCGTCGGTGCCAAAGTATTTTCCCATTTGCTCACTTCTCCTTTTTGACGAT
>CASTQR010000288.1 GCA_949451265.1 uncultured Eubacteriales bacterium
TGACCTACGCCGCCTTCCGCATCTCCGGCTACCCCGCCCACCGGGTGATGGGCTCCGGCACGGTGCTGGACTCCGCCCGCCTCAAGTACCTCTTGGGGGAGCACCTCAACGTGGACAGCCGCTCCATCCACGCCGTCATCATCGGCGAACACGGGGACAGCGAGCTGGCGGTGTGGAGCGGGGCCAACGTGTCCGGGGTTCCGCTGGACGATTTCTGCGAGATGCGGGGCCACACCGGCCACCGGGAGGCGGAGCAGCGCATCTACGAGGACGTGCGGGACAGCGCCTACGAGATCATCAAGCGCAAGGGGGCCACCTACTACGGCATCGCCATGGCGGTGGCCCGGATCGCGGAGGGTATCATGAAAGACGAGCGGGCCATCCTGCCGGTGTCGGTGGTGCTGGGCGGGCAGTACGGCCTGCGGGAGCTGGCGCTCAGTATCCCGTCCATCGTGGGCCGCCGCGGGGTGGAGCAGATTCTGGAAATTCCCCTGTCGGACGGGGAGCGGGAGGCGTTAAACGCCTCCGCCGCCCAGCTCCGGGAGGTCATTGACGGGCTGGAGCTGCCGTAAAATCAAAGGCAAACCCCACGGGGTTGGCCTTGACAAGGGCCGCGCCGTGGGGTATAATCACAATAGATGGGCGCTGTGTGTCGGCGGCTGGTCCAGCTAAGTAAAGGTTATCTTACAAAATGCTCTAAGAAACCGTCACTTGCCAGAGTGGCGGTTTCTGCATCTCACTTGAATGGTAACTGCCCATTCCCTGACGTAAAACGTCACAGTGATCAGCATCATACGGTCACCCCCTCTCGGGGACAAATGTGACCAGCCGCCATAGCAACTCAAACACGCAGCGCCCAAGGCCCTTTTAGCAGGGCCGTTTCCACTATACCACAGCAATCGACAAAAGGCAAGCGCCCCCGGCACAGCCGGGGGCGCTTCCTTACAGTTTAGTGGTGCCCGTTCCCGTGGTGGCCGCCAGTCTCGTGGTGGCCGTTCCCGCTGGGATAGCAATCCGCCCGCACCGGCGCGGCACTGGGCGCGGGGGCCGTCAGGCTCCAGCCCCGGCAGCTCCCGTCGCACACGCCATTCCCATGGGCCGCCCCGTTACAGTAGTAGGTCACCCCATCGTGGTCGTGGCACACGGGGATGTCGCAGCCCTCCACCGGGCAGATGAGGCCCAGCGCGATGCAGCGGTCGCCCGCGTGCTGGTGCATCCGTGTCTCGGTACAGCCCTCCACCCCGCAGTTCATGGTGGGGGCGGTGGGCAGGCTGCAGATAATATCATCGCCCGCCTCGGCGGAATCTTCCACGCTGGGGTCATGGGTAAGGCCCTGCTCTCCGGCGGGCGCTTCATCCCCCGCGGGCTGCTCCGCGTCCTCCGTGTCGTCATACAGCGCAAGCGCAAGCTCCACGGGCTCGTAGCTCACCGCCAGCCGATCCTCCTCCGGCAGGGCCAGATACCAGTCCAGCCACTCCAGCGTCTCCGCCGACAGGCTGGCCCGGTTAAAGGTACGGCCGTGGTAGGTCACGGTACCGGCGGCGGGGTCTCCCTTGCTGACGGCGAACCACTCCCCATTCCCCGCCGGGTTGAAGCTGAGCGTATCCATCTCTCCGCTGTCCACCTGGGCCATGGCCTCCTCGAAGCCCGCCCGCATGGCGTCCGCCTCCGCCTGGGTGACGGTTCCCTCCGCCACCCGCCGGGCCAGCAGCACGTCATACATCGTCCGCAGCTCCTCCACCGGGGTGCCGGGGTAGCGGATCAGGGTGTCCGTCCCGTCCTGGGGCGGCGCGGACTCCACGGGCGCTTCCGCCCCGTTGAGGATCACGAACTTCCCCGCCTGCCCCGCGTACTGCACCCCGTCGTGCTCGTGGGGCCCCTCGATCTCGCAGTCCGGGTGGGCGCACAGCAGTCCGGGGTACTCGTCGTAGGCCCGCACCACCTCTCCGTCAATGTGGCAGTGCTGGTAGTCCACCCCGCACAGAGGGTTGGTGCACACCACGTAGGGCGTGCCGCCGTTGGGGTCGGATGCCGTCTGGCCCTTGGGCCCGCTGGCGAAGGCCACGGTCACGCCCAGCACCAGCATGACGGTCAAAACCGCCCCAACAATGGTTGTTTTCTTAAATTTCATCACGGATACTATCCTTTCCTCGACCGCTTTCCGGCCGAACGTCTGGCAGAAGGCGGGGCCG
>CASTQR010000289.1 GCA_949451265.1 uncultured Eubacteriales bacterium
AAAAAGTTTGTAAAAGTTTGTAAATTCCCCCCTTCCCCTTTCCCGTCCAAACGTTTAACATGTTATCACATCCGCTCATATCTACGGACGCTTACTCAGGAAAGGAGCCATACACCATGCAGCGCACCAACACCAATCCCCATTCCAACCGCATCACCCTGCGCCCCCTGTCCCGCCCTCCGGCGGTGAACTTCCCCCTGCCCAGCGCCGTCCCCGCCGCCAACGCCAGCTCCCCCCTGGGCGACTGGCTGGACCTCTGGCTGGACGACGAGATCGAGCCCAACCGGGCGGAGACCACCGTCAACGGCTACCAGAACATCATCCGCAACCATATGCGCCCCGCCCTGGGCAAGGTGCCGCTGGCCGACCTGACCCCGGAGCTCATCAACGGCTACTACCAATGGCTGGCGGAGGAAAAGGGCCTGTCCCCCAATACCATCCGCAAGCACCATGTCCTGCTGCACACCGCCCTGAAAGCCGCCTTCCGGCAGGGGGTGATCCCCGTCAACCCCGCCCTGCGGGCCACGCCCCCCGGTCCACCTCCAGCGACGTGCTCTACTACACCCCCGCCCGCCTCAGCCGCCTCCTCCGGGAGGTGAAGGGCCACCCCCTGGAGCTGCCGGTAAAGCTGGCCTGCCACCTGGGGCTGCGCCGCAGCGAGGTGCTGGGCCTGCGCTGGAGGGATATGGACCTCCAGACGGGCCTGCTGTCCGTCCGCTGGGTGCGCACCACCGTGGGCTGCCGGGTAGTGGAGAAGGCCCCCAAGACCGCCGACAGCTGCCGCACCCTGTCCATCGGGGCGCTGGACGATCTTGTGGATCTGCTCCGGGATCTCCGCACACGGCGGCGGCGGGACGGCCTGCCCTGCGGCCCGGACGACTACCTGGTGCTGAATCCGGAGGGCTCCCCCTGGCATCCCAATGTGCTTCCTCCGACCTGTCCGATTTCGTGGCCCAGCACCATCTGCCCCACATCACCTTCCACGGCCTGCGCCACACCTTCGCCAGCATGGCCAACAATGCCCGGGTGCCCATGTACCAGATCAGCCGGGCCATGGGCCACGCCAGCCCCAACATCACCCAGCGGATCTACACCCACCTGTTCGACCAGACCCACGGGGAGGTGCTGGCCGCCGTAGCGAACACCATCCCCCGGCAGGACGGCCCCCTGCCCCGCGCCCAGTGATCGGGACGGGCGCCGCCCCCGCCCGGAGACAGCGCCCTGCCTTGTACTATTCGTATTCCCCCGGCGCAAACACCCCGGCAGGCAGCAGATGGCTCAGCCCCACCACCACCTCGTCGAAGCCCCCCCGGTCGAAGGTGACCCTGGGGCTCTGGAACCCGTCCCCACCCCCTTGGTTTAAGGGGAAGGACGCCAGCACCCGCAGTCCCCGCCCCGGCTCGCACGCCGGGAGCAGCCGCCCGTTGTGGAGGGCGATGATCCGCCGGGCCACCGCGATGCCGATCCCCCCCTGCCGCCAGTCGGGCAGTTCCTCCCCGCCGCCGCTGAACAGCACCGCCGCCCGCTCGGCGGGCAGGCCTGGGCCGTCGTCCTCCACGGTAAACACCGCGTTGTCCCCGTCCCGCTTCAGGGCCAGCTTCACGGTTTTCCCCGCCGCGGCCCCGTTGGCCGCCAGCTCCATCAGGAGCTGCCGCACCAGCGCCCCGTCCGCCCGGGCCAGCAGGCGCTCCGGGCAGTCCACCGTCAGCTCCACCCCCGCCCGGGCCAGCAGGCCCTCCATCCGCTCCCCCAGCTCCCGGGTGAGGGCGGCGAGATCCACGGGGCCGGGGCTGGCCGGCCCGTCCAGCCGGGCGCACAGCTCCATCCGGCCCACGATCCGCAGCATCCGGCAGATCCCCTGGTTCATGGCCGCCAGATAACCCTTGCTTTTCTCGTCCCAGGCGCACCGCTCCAAAAGCTGGCTGGCAGCCGTCATCTGGGCCAGCTGAACCCGCAGCTGGGCCGCGGTCCTGGCAGTCCCCTGCTCCATATGTTCCAAATCCATCCCTGGCAGCCCCCCTCTGTGTCTGTTATGCCCTCTCACTATGCTATGCAGATCCGCCGCGGGCTCTCCTGGGAATGGCTTCCACCTGCCAACGCTCTGTCGAATTTTGTCGAATTTTTCTCATTGTACCAGACACGGGCCGGAATAGCAAGCATTTCCCTGCCCG
>CASTQR010000290.1 GCA_949451265.1 uncultured Eubacteriales bacterium
ATGCCGGGATGCTTTTTCGCTTTTTTAACCGCCGAGGTAGGCTTTCTGCACCTTGCCGCTGGCCATCAGCTCCGCCCCTGTGCCGCTGAGAGAGATGCGGCCCGTTTCCAGCACGTAGGCGCGGTCCGCCACGCTCAGCGCCGCCTGGGCGTTCTGCTCCACCAGAAGGATCGTGGTCCCCGCTGCGTGGAGTTCCTTGATGATGTCAAAGATCTGCTCCACCAGAATGGGGGCCAGACCCATGGAGGGCTCGTCCAGCATCAGCAGCTTGGGGCTGGACATCAGCGCCCGGCCTATGGCGAGCATCTGCTGCTCTCCGCCGGAGAGGGTCCCGGCCACCTGCCTGCGCCGCTCCTCCAGACGGGGGAAGCGCTTGTATACGTCCGCGATGCCCGGGGCGATGGAGGAACCGGGGCGGGTGTAGGCTCCCATCTCCAGATTTTCCTCCACGGTCATCTGGAGGAAGATCCGCCGTCCCTCCGGCACCTGGGCCAGACCCCGCTCCACCACCTTGTGAGGCGCGATCCCCTTCAGGTCCTGATCCATGAACTGCACCGACCCCGTCCGGGGGTGGAGCAGGCCGGACACCGTGTTCAGCACCGTGGACTTCCCCGCGCCGTTGGCCCCGATGAGGGTGACGATCTCCCCCTCGCCGACCTCGAAGGAGACCCCCTTCACGGCGTGGATGCTGCCGTAATACACGTGGATGCCGTCAACTTTCAGCATTGCCATGGCTCACGCCTCCTTCTGCCTGCCCAGGTAGGCCTCGATGACCGCCGGGTTGGCCTGAATGTCGTCTGGGGTGCCCTTGGCGATGATGCGCCCGAAGTTCAGCACGCAGATGCCCTCGCAGACCCCCATGACCAGATTCATGTCGTGCTCGATGAGCATGATGGCGATCTGGAAGGTGTCCCGGATCTTCCGGATGTTGTTCATCAGCTCCGCCGTCTCCGAGGGGTTCATCCCCGCCGCCGGTTCGTCCAGCAGCAGCAGGCTGGGCTTTGTCGCCAGCGCCCGGACGATCTCCAGACGCCGCTGGGCGCCGTAAGGCAGGGACCCGGCCTGATAGCCCGCCATGTCCTGCATGTCGAAGATGCTCAGCAGCTCCAGAGCCCTCTCGTGGGCCTCCCGCTCCTTCCTCCAGTAGGAGGGCAGGCGGAGGATGCCGCTGAGGGCGCTGTATTTGGTGTGTTCGTGGAGGCCCGCCTTCACGTTGTCCTCCACCGTCAGGTTGCCGAAGAGCCGGATATTCTGGAAGGTGCGGGCCACGCCCATGTGGCTGACCTGGATGGTGGTCTTCCCCGCCGTGTCCCGGCCGTCAATCATGACGGTGCCCCGGGTGGGCTGGTAGACCTTGGTCAGAAGGTTGAACACCGTGGTCTTCCCCGCGCCGTTGGGGCCGATGAGGCCCGCGATCTCCGTGCGGCCGATGGCCATGTTGAAGTCGTCCACCGCCGTGAGGCCCCCGAAGTCGATGCCCAGATGGCGGCACTCCAGAATGGGGCGCTTGTCCACGTCCCGCTCGGGGATGATGTTGGTGCTGGGGACCGGCACCAGCTTGGGCTTGGGATAGCTGTTTTTCTGCTGCTCGCTCACTTGGCTGCGCCCCCCTTCTTTTTCTTCCGGCGGAACCGGGTGTTGATGAAGTCCTGGATCGTGGGATTATTGGTCGCCAGCATGACGAGGATCAGCACCACGGCGTAGACCAGCATCCGGTAGTCCGCCAGACCGCGCATGGCCCTGGTCTCCGGCAGCACCGTAAGGAAGGTGGCCGCCAGGATGGAGCCCCACATGTTCCCCTGCCCGCCCAGAACCACGAAGACCAGGATCAGGATGGAGGTGTTGAAGTCGAACTTGTTGGCGGTGATGGTGTTCTGCCCCAGGGCGAACAGCGCGCCCGCCGCCCCCGCCATGGCGGCGGAGATGACAAAGGCCATCAGCTTGTACTTGGTGACGGGGATGCCCACGCTCTCGGCGGCGATGCGGTTGTCCCGCAGGGCCATGATGGCCCGGCCCGCGCGGCTGTCCACCAGGTTGAAGATCACCGCCAGCACCAGCATCACCAGGACGAATCCGGCGGTGAAGGAGGATATCTTGGCGATGCCGTTGACGCCCATGGCGCCGTTGAGGAGCATCCGGCCCCCGTC
>CASTQR010000291.1 GCA_949451265.1 uncultured Eubacteriales bacterium
TGTGAAAAAGGCGCTGGAGGCCGTCCAGGACGGTATCAGCGGTCTGGCGGCGGACACCCGGAAAAGCATTGAAAAGGTTGAGGATATGGGGCACGATCTGCGTAGCGCGGGGGGCCATCTGAAAAATGTCGGGAGGGCTTTGCTGGGTAAGGAGGCCCAGGTTGTGAACGGCGGGCAGGAGGGGCGGTTCCAGTCTGTGGTGCTGGCCCCCATGCGCGCCGCCCAACGGCTGTTATCCGGCATGAACAACGCCACCCTCGCAGCCATCGGCAGTACGGAGCACCTGGAGCAGCGGGCGGCGGAGGTTCGCGCCGCCAAAGCGGAGCAGACGGCGGAAAAGCCGGGGAAGCGTCTGACGAAAAGGCCCTCCATTCGCCAAGACCTGGAGGCCAAAAAGCTGGAAGCTGCCGCCCGCGCCGCCGTGCCGGATCGGGAACGTAAGCCCCCGGAGGCGGCGCGATGAGCCGGAACCGCTATCGGGCCAAGTCCAAGCGGGTCCAGAAGCTGGGCCGGGACGGGCTGGTGGAACAGGACAAGGCCACCGGCGAGGAGCGCTGGGTCAGCCAGCGCACGGCGGATATCTCCTTTGGGCCGGACCGCACCCCGGACCAGGGGGTGGCACGGCCCGCCCCGGCCAAGGGGAAGAAGCGCCGCCAGCCTCCACCGTCCCCGGTAGACCGTCCCGGTGGCGAGGTTGAGCCGTCCACCGGCCTGCGGGGGGCGGACGATGTTCCGGCGCAGGCCCCGCCCCCGGTGGAGGACAGCGGCCAGTCTCGGAAACAGCGGCAGCGGCGGCAGGGGCAAAAGCTCCGGCAGAATATGGCCGCTTCCCCTGTCCGGGATCAGCCGGAGGATGGGAAGCTGAGCTTTGAGGCTGACGCTGCCCCTGACCTGATCCCGGAGCCGGATGGGGCCCATCTTCATTTTGAGGATGACCCCGCCCAGGATGCAGGGACAGCGGAGAATGGCTTATCGCCGCCCCCGCCCGCTGGCCTCGATCAGAAACGGCGGCAGCGGAAACAGGCAGAGTGGTTCCGACAGGACGCAACCCCGCCTGTTCAGACCGATACCCAGGATGGTGGGCGGCTTCGTTTTGAGGGCGAGGCCACACCCGCCGCCCAGGAGCATGATACCAGGCAGAAGCGGCCCCGCTTACGCTTTGAGGACGATGAGGCCAGCACCCCGGATGTGGATGGCAAACCCGCCGCCCATTCTCCTTCCCGCCGCCAGCAGCGGCAGTATGATCGGGCGGAGCGGCGGGTGGAACAGTCCGGGCGGCGGCTGGAGCGGGCCCAGGCCCAGTTGCCCATAAAGCGCCGCGCCCGTCTGGAGCAGGAGTATGACGCTAATACGGGGAAGGTTCGCCGCCGTCTGCGGTTCGAGGAGGAGGTACAGCCCGAGCAGGTATCCCCATCCCCGCCCGCCCTGGCGGGCCGCACATTGAAAGCGGCGGCGGTGATGAAGCTCCACGGAAAATTCCGGGAGGTGGAGCACCAGAATGTGGCGGTGGAGGCGGCGCACAAGGGCGAGTTTGCCGCTGAACGGGCCACGGGCCGTTTTTTGCGCTGGAACAAGCGCCGTCTGCGCTCCAAGCCCTACCGGGTGGCGCGTCGGGCGGAACGCCGTCTGGCCCAGGACCGGGCGGAGCTGGCGTGGCAGACCGCCCTCCGGGACCACCCCGAGCTGCGGCGGAAAAGCGCCCTTTCCCGGTGGATGCAGAAGCGGAAACTCAAACGCAAATACGCCCAGGCCGCGCGGGAGGCCCAGCATACCGCCCAGCACACCCAGCAGGCGGCAACCGCCGTAGGGAAAATCGCCCGGGCGGTGCAGCAGTACGCGGCGGCGCACAAGAGCGCCCTGCTGATCGTTGCCATGCTGGCGCTGGTGATCTCCTTTTTCTCGTCGGGGCTGGCCTCCTGCACCGCCATGCTGTCCGGGGGACAAGCCTCCTTCCTGTCCGCCGCCTATTTGGCGAATGAACAGGATATTTGCAGCGCCGAGCTGTATTTCACCGAGCTGGAAACCGACCTTCAGATCAACATCAACGGCACCGCCGCCAGCTTCCCCGGCTATGACGAATACCGCTACAGCGTGGGCGAGATCAGCCACAATCCCTATGAGCTGATGGCCTACCTCGCCACC
>CASTQR010000292.1 GCA_949451265.1 uncultured Eubacteriales bacterium
GCATTTTGAACGGCACCACCAACTATATCCTCACCCGGATGATCCGGGCGGGGCTCACCTTTGACGCGGCCCTGGCGGAGGCCCAGGAAAAGGGCTACGCCGAGCGTGACCCCTCCGCCGACGTGGACGGGCACGACGCCTGCCGGAAGATCTGTATCTTGGCCGCCATCGCCTTCGGGCGGCACGTCTACCCGGAGCAGGTGCCCACCCAGGGCATTGCCGGGGTGACGCTGGCGGACGTGGACTACGCCGAGAGCGCGGGCAAAAAAATCAAGCTGCTGGGCCGTGCCATCCGGGGGGAGGACGGGAAGGTGTGCGCCTATGTGGCCCCCCATCTGGTGGATCAGTCCGACCCGCTGGCCGGGGTGGAGGACGTGTTCAACGCCATCTCCGTCCGGGGGGACGCCATCGGGGACGTGATGTTCTACGGCCGGGGGGCGGGTAAGCTGCCCACCGCTTCCGCCGTGGTGGCGGACGTCATCGATGTGGCCCGGAACATGGGCCACCGGAAAGCCCTGTCCTGGGAGCCGGGCAGGGAGGACGCCGTGTCCGGTGCGGACGGCCTGAAAAGCCGGTGGTACGTCCGGGCCAGGGCAACCGTGGATGGGCTGCGCTCCGTCCTGCCGGGGTGCAAGCTGCTGGCCCGCCGTCCACAAAAAACGGCACATATGTCATATTTATTCCCATCTCCGCTTACCAGAGGGGAGCTGGACCAGGCGCTGGCGGGGCTGGAGGTGCACTCGGCTCTGCGGGTGCTGGACTGAACAGAAGCGCGGAGAAGCGGACAGCGAGGGAGCTTGGAGCGGAGCGAAGGCAAAAGCCCAGAGCCCGCAAAGCGGGATCGGGTTTTGCCTGAGTCGCAGCGAAAGCAACCGAGCTTCCTGGCCGCTTCGCAGCGTGACAACGGTTCGGCGGCGGCGCATAAAATGGAGTGTCAATAGAAATCTCCATGAGAGGATGAATGGAACTATGGCTTTGATTGTGCAAAAATTCGGCGGGTCGTCGGTGGCGGACGCGGACAAGATCCGCAACGTGGCCCGCATCATCACCGATACTTACCAGAAGGGGAACCGGGTGGTGGCGGTGCTCTCCGCCCAGGGGGACACCACTGACGACCTCATCGACAAGGCCGCCGAGATCAACCCCTCCGCCTCCAAGCGGGAGCTGGATATGCTGCTGTCCACCGGGGAGCAGATCTCCTGCGCCCTGTGCGCCATGGCCATCGAGGGGATGGGCTTCCCGGTGGTGTCCCTGACGGGGTGGCAGGCGGGCTTCCGCACCAACTCCGGCTATGGGAATGCCCGCATCAAGCGGGTGCAGGGGGAGCGCATCCGGGCGGAGCTGGACAAGAGGCGGATCGTGATTGTCACCGGCTTCCAGGGGCTGAACAAGTACGACGACATCACCACCTTGGGCCGGGGTGGGTCGGACACGTCGGCGGTGGCCATCGCCGCGGCGCTGAACGCCGACCTGTGCCAGATCTACACCGATGTGGACGGGGTATACACCGCCGACCCCCGGCTGGTGCCCAACGCCCACAAGCTGGACGAGATCACCTATGACGAAATGCTGGAGCTGGCGACGCTGGGCGCGCAGGTGCTCCACAACCGCTCGGTGGAGATGGCCAAGCGGTACGGCGTGAACCTGGAGGTGCTGTCCAGCTTCCAGAACAAGCCGGGTACGAAAGTGAAGGAGGTTGTCAAGACCATGGAAAAATCCCATATCAGCGGCGTTGCCAAGGACAAGAACGTGGCCCGTCTGGCCCTGGTGGGCCTGGAGGACACCCCGGGCATCGCCTTCAAAATCTTCTCCCTGCTGGCGAAAAACAACGTGAACGTGGACATCATCCTCCAGTCTATCGGCCGTAGCGACACCAAGGACATCAGCTTCACCGTGGCCAAGGGGGACATGGAGCACGCCCGACAGTTGCTGGAGGACAACCGGGCCAGCATCCGGTTTGACCACATCGACGTGTCCGACAACATCGCCAAGGTGTCCATTGTGGGCGCGGGGATGATCAACAACCCCGGTGTGGCCGCCGCCATGTTTGAGGCGCTGTTCAACGCGGGCATTAACATCAATATGATCTCCACCAGCGAGATCAAGGTGTCGGTGCTGGTGCACATCA
>CASTQR010000293.1 GCA_949451265.1 uncultured Eubacteriales bacterium
CCCACGCCAAATGCGACGGGGCCCAGTCCCTCACCCCGGAGAAGTTCCGGCACCTGATGGGGAAGCTGAGCCCGCTGGTTGAGCTGATGGGGAAAAATTTGGTGTGAATCGGGGCCCCCGCAAAGCCAATCTTTGGCCCTAAGAATTTAGCCGTTGCAGCCTTTTGTCAGATCGTGATATAGTAGTTTTGCTGCCCCTCCCTATACTGGCAACAGGAAGGGGGTGCCCGCTTTGGAGTACATAACCAATCTTTTAGTGCTGGTTGTGGCGGATGTAGCCGCCTACTGCATCCGCAAATGGCTTGACCAGCACGGCAGGGGCCAGTAAGCCTGAAAGCACAAAGGAACCCCGGAGAGCGCCTATCTCTCCGGGGTTCTGCCTCTTTTGATGCCTGCCTTGGATATAACCAATCCTTTAGCTGTTCTTATTATAGCACACCCGGCGGAAAGACGCAAGAGGGAATTTCATTTTGGGGAAAGCAGTTTCCCGGGAAACCCCCTTTACAAACGGGCGCGGCACGGGTATAATCAGACAAGTGGGGCGCCTTGAGGTGGTAGATTCCGTACCAGCCGCACGGCGATGGTATGACAGGGGAAACCCGAGAGACGCAGGAGAAGGGTACGCCTGCCAAGGTGCCAACTTGACGGGGCCGCAGGAATGCGGCCCTTTTTCCTTGTTATCACCCAATTTTCTGAAAGTGAGCGCTGCCCATGAAAACCCTCACCGTGGCCCTGCCGGGCCGGGAATACGACATTCTGATTGACCGGGGCCTCCTCTCCCAGGCGGGGGAGCGCGTCCGGGCCGTCCTGCCAAAGGCCCGCAGGCTGGCCGTGGTCACCGACACCAACGCGGGCCCCCTCTACTACAATCAGGTAAAGGCCGGCCTGGAGGCCGCCGGGTTTGAATGCGGGGTCACCGTGATCCCCGCCGGGGAGCAGAGCAAGAACGCCGCCCAGCTGGCCCGGCTCTGGGAGGGCTTCCTGGAGTTCGGCCTCACCCGCACCGACGCCGTCATCGCCTTGGGCGGCGGCGTGGTGGGGGATCTGGCGGGCTTTGCCGCCGCCACCGTCCTCCGGGGGGTGGCCTTTGTCCAGATCCCCACCACCCTGCTGGCCCAGGTGGACAGCAGCGTGGGCGGCAAGGTGGCCATCGACCTGGAGGCGGGCAAAAATCTGGCCGGGGCCTTCCACCAGCCCCGCCTGGTGCTCATGGACCCGGACGTGCTGGACACCCTGCCCCTGCCTGTGTTCATGGACGGCATGGCGGAGGTGGTGAAGTACGGCTGTATCTGGGACGGGGCCTTTTTCGAGTTCCTGGCCGCCCGCCCCTCCCGTCGGCTGCTGATGGCGGACATCGAGCACATCCTGTATACCTGCTGTGATATCAAACGGCAGGTTGTCATGGAGGATGAGCTGGACACTGGCGCCCGGATGATCCTGAACTTCGGCCACACCCTGGGCCACGCCTACGAGCTGGCGGGCCATTACACGGAGTGGAGCCACGGCCAGGCGGTGGCGGCGGGGATGTGCGCCGCTGCCAAGCTGGGCGTCTCCCTGGGGATCACGCCCCCTGACGTGCCCGGTAAAATCGAGGACGCCCTGTCCGCCCTGGGCCTGCCCACCTCCATCCCCTGTGACGCCGCCACCTACGCCGCCGCCGTGGGCCGGGACAAGAAGGGGGCGGGGACGGACATCACCGCCGTCCTCCTGGACGGGATCGGACACGCCGTCCCCCACAAAATGCCCAAGGCCCAGCTGGTGCGGCTGGTCAATTCCTTCCACAAAATCCCTTGAACGGAGGCCCAGCCATGACCATCACCATCACCCCCGGCAAGCTGTCCGGAAGCGTCACCCCGCCCCCCTCCAAATCCCAGGCCCACCGCCTGCTCATCGCCGCCGCCCTGGCCCACGGGGAGAGCGTCATCTCCAACGTGGCCCTCTCCCAGGATATCGAGGCCACCCTCCGCTGCCTGGAGGAGCTGGGGGCGGAGTTTACCGTGGACGGCAGTACCATCACCGTCCGGGGCATGGGGGCCAACGCCATGTCCCCCCTCCGGCGGATGGCCTACCCCCGGCTGGACTGCGGGGAGAGCGGCTCCACCCTGCGGT
>CASTQR010000294.1 GCA_949451265.1 uncultured Eubacteriales bacterium
CTGGAGCTGGGGGCGGACGACTATATCACCAAGCCCTTCTCCATGCGGGAGCTGCTGGCCCGGGTGAAAAGCAATATCCGCCGCACCGATATGCTCTCCCAGGCGGCCCCGAAAAGCTCCGCGAATCGGCTGGATCTGGGCCGGGTGCAGGTGGACACGGACACCATGATCGTCTACAAGGACGGCGCGGCCCTGGACCTCACCCAACGGGAGTACGAGCTGGTGAAAACCCTGGCCGCCAGCCGGGGCCAGGCCATCTCCCGGGAGACGCTGATGGAGCGGGTGTGGAACTACGACGGCTATGTGGGCGATGTGCGGGCGGTGGACGTGGCCATCCGCCGCCTCCGGGAAAAGCTGGAGGACGACCCCGCCGATCCCAAGTTCATCATCACCCGCCGGGGCCTGGGCTACGCCTTCGGGGCGTAGGGAAAGGGCTTACCCC
The DNA here is from genome assembly GCA_949451265.1 of uncultured Eubacteriales bacterium. Next base: position 443 of record CASTQR010000294.1, read on the forward strand.
CCCTCCCGAGAAACGGAGCGCACATCGGTAAGGCGGGAGGGGCAAGCCCCTCCCCTACTCGGGAAAACAGGCACAGGCAGAAAGGAGGCAGCCCGTTATGCGCCGCACATTACACCTGAAGCTGGTGCTGATCCTCATGCTGCTGATCGTGTCCCTCATGGTGGTGGTGGGCGCGTTCCTCATGAATTCCGTCACCGGCTACTATATCCACGACTTCTACAGCCAGACCGCCGCCGCCTTCGGCCCGGACAACGCCGACTTTGTCCGGGACCTCCAGACCCCCGGCGAGGGGGAGACCGACGGCGCCGCCACCATGGAGGCGGTGCTGTCCGCCTATGAGGGCGTGCTGGGGGTGGACCGCCGCAACCGCAATTTCTTCGTGCTGGACGGGGCCACCGGCCGCTGCCTGGCCGGATCCGCCCCGGAGCCGGAGGGAGGCGTGGCCGTCACCCCCAATCTGTCCAAGGCCCTGCTGGGGGAGCCCGGCTTTGAGAGCAGCGTCACCGCCGACTACATGGACGCCGCCATCCCCATCACCCGGGGGGCGCAGTCCTTCATCATCTATATCCTGGACAGCCGGGAGACCGCCCGGGCCCTGAACGCGGAGATGTTCAGCCTCATTTTAGAGGCCCTGGCCCTGGGCCTTGTGATCTCGGTGCTGCTGTCCTTCCTGCTGGCCAAGACCATGGTGAACCCCCTCCAGCGGCTCACCGACGGCATCGAACAGGTGGCCCGGGGGGACTTCTCCCGGAAGCTGGAGGTGTCCAGCAGCGACGAGATCGGCCAGCTCACCGAGAGCTTCAACGTGATGGCCCAGCAGCTGGAGACCAACATCAACGAGCTGGAGCGGGCGGAGCAGGAGCGCAAGGACTTCGTGGCCAACGTGTCCCACGAGCTGCGCACCCCCCTGACCAACATCCGCAGCTACGCCGAGACCCTGGACGACGGGGTGGGCGGCCTTCCCCCGGAGACGGAGAAGAAATTCCTGGGCGTCATCCTCAACGAGTCCGACCGGATGGCCCACATTTTGCAGGATCTGCTGACCCTGTCCCGGTTCGACTCGGGCCGCAGCGAGCTGCGCCTCACCCGCTTCCCCTTCGCCCAGGCGGTGGACGACACCTACCAGGCCATCCTCATGGATGCCCAGAACCACGCCCATACGGTGGAGCTGAACCTGCCGGACAAGCTGCCCCAGGTGCGGGCCGACCGGGAGCGGATCATGCAGGTGATGATGAACATCGTGTCCAACGCCATCAAGTACACCCCCGACGGAGGGCGGATCGCGCTGTCCGCCGGGCAGAGCGGGGACAGGGTGTGGATGGAGGTGGACGACAACGGCATCGGTATTCCGGACGCCGACCGGGAGCGCATCTTCGAGCGGTTCTACCGGGTGGACAAGGCCCGCTCCCGGCAGTCCGGCGGCACGGGGCTGGGGCTGTCCATCGCCCAGGAGATCATGCGCCGGCACGACGGGCGGCTCTACTTGGTGGACAAGGCGGAGCCGGGGCTGACCATCCGCATGGAGCTGCCCGTGTCCGGGCCCAGGGAGGGCGGCCATGAGGGGTAACCGCCGCGTCATCGAGTGGGGGAAGAACGCCCTCATTGTCCTGCTCACCCTGTCCGCCGGGGTGCTGCTGTCCATGACCCCCCTGGCCCGGGACAGCGG
>CASTQR010000295.1 GCA_949451265.1 uncultured Eubacteriales bacterium
TGGCGGCGTTGGCGGCGGTCTCGGCGGCGGTCTGGGCGGCGTAGGGGGTGGACTTGCGGGAGCCCCGGAAGCCCATCTCACCGGAGGAGGCCCAGGACAGGGCGTTGCCCTGCATGTCGGTGACGGTGATCATGGTGTTGTTGAAGGAGGAGCGGATATGCACCTGACCCTTCTCTACGTTCTTGCGCTCGCGGCGGCGCTTGATGGTTTTCTTGTTAGCAGCCATGTTGAATATCCCTCCTTACTTCTTCTTGTTGGCGACGGTGCGCTTGGGACCCTTGCGGGTACGCGCGTTGGTCTTGGAGCGCTGGCCGCGCACAGGAAGGCCCTTGCGATGGCGGATGCCCCGGTAGCAGCCGATCTCGGTCAGGCGCTTGATGTCCATCGCCACGTTGCGGCGCAGGTCGCCCTCCACGGTGTACTCGTGGCTGATGATCTCGCGCAGCTTGGCCTCCTCAGCGTCGGTGAGGTCCTTCACGCGGGTATCGGGGTTGATGCCCGCCTTCTCCAGGATCTTGGTCGCGCTGGTGCGGCCGATGCCATAAATATAGGTGAGTCCGATCTCGACTCGCTTCTCCTTCGGCAGATCAATGCCGGCAATACGTGCCATACTCTATGTCCCTCCTTTAACCTTGTCTCTGCTTGTGCTTGGGGTTCTCGCAAATGACCATGACTTTGCCCTTGCGCTTGATGATCTTGCACTTCTCGCACATGGGCTTGACAGACGGTCTGACTTTCATGTTAATAACCTCCTGTACTCGCCTTAAATGGCCCCCACGAAACCGGAGGCAAGGCCCCGGGCTTCGCAGGTCGTGAATAGTTACTTCGATCTCCAGGTAATGCGGCCCCGGGTCAGGTCGTAAGGCGACATCTGAACCGTGACCTTGTCGCCGGGAAGGATGCGGATGAAGTTCATCCTCAGTTTCCCGGATATGTGTGCCAGAATAATGTGTCCATTTCCAATATCCACGTTGAACGTGGTGTTAGGCAGGGCCTCGGTGACGACGCCCTCCAACTCGATCATGTCGTCTTTTGCCAAAGCGTCATACCTCCAGTTGATCTCGGAACGCGGCCAGCGCCCTTCTCAGTTCCTTGTCACTCAGGGCCTCGCCCTGCTTCAGCTTTTGAATGGCGGGGTGGTCGAACCCATGCGGGCAGCCGGTCAGGGGCTTCACGTGGCCCAGCTTCTTCCGCTTGGGGCGGGACGCCTTCCGGCGCTTCCCGTCCGCCAGCAGCAGGCGGCCCTGCTCCTGATCCACGCCCACCACGCAGAACATCCCGTCCCTGTCCCGTCCGGCGGTCGCCTGGACGATCCAGCCCGTGTAATCATACATAGGCCCCGTCCTCGGTGACGGTGGTGATCTCAGGCCCGCCCTCCGTGATCAGGATGGTGTTCTCATAGTGGGCTGCCAGGGAGCCGTCCACCGTCACGGTGGTCCAGCCGTCCTTCAGCACCTTCACGTGCCAGTCGCCCTCGCACACCATGGGCTCCACCGCCACGGCCATCCCCGGCTGAAGCCGGGCTCCGTGTCCGGCGGGGCCGAAGTTGGGCACCTCCGGGGGCTCGTGGAGCTTGACCCCAACGCCGTGCCCCACAAAGTCCCGCACCACCGAGTAGCCGTGCTGTTCCACGTAGCTTTGAACCGCGTGGGAGATGTCGGACACCCGCTGGCCCTTCCTGGCGAACTGGAACCCCTCCCAGAAGCTCCGCTGGGTCACGTCAATGAGCCGCCGGGCCTCCGGGGAGATTTCCCCGCAGGGATAGGTGGCGGCGCAGTCGCCGTGGAATCCCTCAAAGTGGGCCCCCACGTCGATGCTGACAATGTCCCCCTCCTTCAGCACAATCCGCTTAGAGGGGATGCCGTGGATAACCACCTCGTTCACCGAGATGCAGGCCGATCCGGAAAAACCTCCGTACCCCAGGAAGGACGGCTCCGCCCCCTGGCCCCGGATGAACCGCCGCACCGCGTCGTCGATCTCCCGGGTGGTGACGCCGGGGCGCACCATGCCGCCCGCCAGCGCCCGGGCCTGGGCGGTAATCCGTCCGGCCCTGCGCATGGCCTCCTGCTCCCGGGGGGACTTCAGCGTGATCA
>CASTQR010000296.1 GCA_949451265.1 uncultured Eubacteriales bacterium
CCTTCCAGGAGACCACCAAGGTGCTCACCGAGGCCGCCATCAAGGGCAAGGTGGATCACCTCCAGGGCCTGAAGGAGAACGTGATCATCGGCAAGCTGATCCCGGCGGGCTCCGGCCTGGCCGCCTACCGCAAGTTCGACGAGATCGAGGACGAGGTCCACGACGACAACCGCTTCCGGGACGTGGCCGCGGCCGCGGCGGAGGCGTCCGCCGAGGAGGAAAACCCCCTGTCCGAGGACGACATGGACGACGAGGTGGAGCTGGAGGAGGACGAGGTCCTGTCTATCTCCATCGACGGGGAGGACGGGGACGAGGCCGACGGCGAGTAATCCCCAGCCCAACAGAAAAAGCAGCCCCCACCGCAGTGCGGTGGGGGCTGTCGTTATAGGATCTCCAAATGCTCCAGCAGGATCTTCAGGCCGATCAGCACCAGCACCGCCCCGCCGAACAGCTCCGCCTTGGACTTGTATTTGGCGCCGAACAGGTGCCCGATCTCCACCCCCGCCGCCGACAGCAGGAAGGTGCACACCCCGATGAGCGTCACCGCCGGGAGCAGCGCCACCCGCAGGAAGGCGAAGGTGACGCCCACCGCCAGGGCATCGATGGAGGTGGCCACCGCCAGCAGCAGCATGGCCGCCGGGGCCAGGGAGGGGTCGCAGTCCTCCTCCTCTTTGGAGAGGGCCTCCCGGATCATGTTCCCGCCGATGAGGGAGAGCAGGACGAAGGCGATCCAGTGGTCGATGGCGGCGATCCGGTCGGCGAAGGCGGCCCCCAGCAGGTAGCCGGCGGTGGGCATCAGCGCCTGGAAGGCCCCGAACCAGGCCCCCACAACCACCATATGCCGGGGGCGCAGCTCCCGGAGGGACAGACCCTTACAGATGGACACGGCGAAGGCGTCCATGGACAGGCCCACCGCCAGCACCAGCAGTTCCCAGAATCCCATGTTTACATCATCCCTTCTTTTGTTCTCGTTGGAAGGTATGCGGGACAATAAAAAAAGAGACTACCCGCATACAAGCGGATAAGTCTCGTCTCGTCGGGGCAAAGTCCGCTCTGCTCCGCTTCCGGCTTTGCCGAAAGCTCCGCCCGCTCCCTTGCCCCTCCGTTCCCCACAAAAGCTGAAGTGCGCCTTTGCGGGGGCCCCATTTAGGGGCTGGCACAGCCAGACGCGAACCGCGTCAGTATGTTGACTGCGCCGCGGCTTCCGCCGCCGACTACTCCCTTACCAGTAACGGCATTTTATCCCACGGCCGGGGGGTTAGTCAACCGCAACCGGAAAAAACCGGGACACTCCGCCCGGAATGGCAAAAAAGCCCCGGAATCTTTGAACAAATCTTGAACTTTCACGGGAAGCGGTTGCGCCCCCCCTGGGGAAGTATTATAGTAGTGGTAATACGCAAAAAGGGGCCGGAAGGCCCCGCAAAAACACCTGTGGACGGTGAAAACATTGAGCTACATAACCTTTCAAGACGTGAAAAAAGAGTACCGCATGGGCGAGGTCACCATCAAGGCAGTGGACGGGGTGGACTTCACCGTGGAAAAGGGCGAGTTCGCCATTATCGTGGGCCCCTCCGGGGCGGGCAAGACCACGGTGCTGAACATGCTGGGCGGCATGGACGCCTGCTCCGGCGGCACCATCACCGTGGACGGTGCCACCGTCAGCGGCTACAACGCCAAACAGCTCACCGCCTACCGGCGGCACGACATCGGCTTCGTGTTCCAGTTCTACAACCTGGTGCAGAACCTCACCGCCCTGGAAAACGTGGAGCTGGCGGCCCAGATCTGCAAAAACCCGCTGGACGCCAGGGACGTGCTGGAGCACGTGGGGCTGGGCCACCGGATGGACAACTTCCCCGCCCAGCTGTCCGGCGGGGAGCAGCAGCGGGTGGCCATTGCCCGGGCCCTGGCGAAAAACCCCAAGCTGCTGCTGTGCGACGAGCCCACCGGGGCGCTGGACTACATAACAGGCAAGGCCATTTTGAAGCTCCTCCAGGACACCTGCCGGCAGGAGGGCATGACGGTCATCGTCATCACCCACAACACCGCCCTCACCCCCATGGCGGACCGGGTGATCCACA
>CASTQR010000297.1 GCA_949451265.1 uncultured Eubacteriales bacterium
GGGCAGCTCCTTCCGGGCGAACACCTGGGCCTTCCAGGCGGTGTAGTCGTGCTGGGGCAGCTTCTCGTTCAGCAGCTCCAGCACCCGCCGGGCATCTCCCACGATGTGGTGGTAGGTGAGGACGTTCTTGTCGATCTCGGCCCGGTCGATGTCGATGTGTACGATCTTCGCGTTCTGGGCGAAGGAGGCGGGGTGGGTGGCCACCCGGTCGGAGAACCGGCAGCCGATGGCGATGAGCAGATCGCACTCGGCGGTGGCCATATTGGAGGCGTGGGAGCCGTGCATCCCCACCATGCCGGTGAACAGGGGGTGGTTCCCGGGGCAGGCCCCGCCGCCCATGATGGTGGAGCCCACCGGGGCGTCCAGTGTCTCGATGAACTTGCGGAACTGGGGCACCGCCCCCTTGGAGCGGATCACGCCGCCGCCCACCAGCACCATGGGCCGCTGGGACTGGGCGATGAGCTCCAGCAGCTTGTCGATGTCCTCCCGGTTGGGCTCCGGGTTTTTCAGATCCCGGTTGGAGCGGCGCAGCAGGGTGGCAAGCCGACCGTGGTTGGCGTGCTCCGCCAGGGGGAGGTATTCGTAGTCCCCTTCGGCGGCGGTGATGTTCTTGGCGATGTCCACCAGCACCGGGCCGGGGCGGCCCGACCGGGCGATGGCAAACGCCTCCCGGATCACGTCGGCCAGCTCGTTCACGTCCTTCACCAGAAAATTACACTTGGTGATGGGCATGGTGATGCCGGTGATGTCCACCTCCTGGAAGGAGTCCTTGCCGATGAGGTTTTCGCTGACGTTGCAGGTGAGGAACACCACCGGGGAGGAGTCGTAGTAGGCGGTGGCGATGCCGGTGACCAGGTTGGTGGCGCCGGGGCCGGAGGTGGCGAAGCACACCCCCACCTTGCCGGTGGAGCGGGCGTAGCCGTCGGCGGCGTGGGACGCCCCCTGTTCGTGGGAGGTGAGGTAGTGGTGGATTTTTTCGCCGTAGCCGTGGAGCTCGAACTCGTCGTAGATATTCAGGATGGTGCCGCCGGGGTAGCCGAACACCGTGTCCACCCCCTGCTCCAGCAGGCATTCCATGACGATCTGGGACCCTTTCATCCGCATAGCGGGAACCTCCTTTGACAAAAAAAGCACAGCCGCGTCCGACATAGGACGAGCCATGCTCCGCGGTGCGTCAAAACGCGCATACATAATTTAGCGTATTGAAGCTATGATATCGTGTTATGGGGGATTTGTCAATGTAAAATACCTGGCTGGCTGGAAATTTCACCGCCCCGTCAAAAACGGGCCGGTTTTTGGCGGGCTTTTGGGGGAAAATGTAAAGAAAACGGGGCGGGCTTCCGCCCGTCCCGCCTTCCAAACGCACCTTATCAGGAGCAACCACAAGTGGTGCCGTGGTCGCCCAGCTTGAAGGACGCGCACTCGGTCTCTTTGCAGTCGCACACGCTGTTCTGGCAGTGTCCCACCTGGATCTCGTTGAGGGTGCAGTGCTGATCCTTGTGGTAGGAGCAGCTGTTCACCGTGCATTTGATGCTGGGGTTGGTCTGGTTCATCATCTTGGTTTCCTCCTTTGTATGGCGTTGGACTCCCGAATACAAGAAGGAGTATGCCCCGTCCCGCCGGGATTATGCGCCGGGGGCTTCCGGGGGCCCGCCGTCCTGGGGCTGGTTGGGGGCGGGGGCTTCGGCGGGGGCGGCGGGCCTGCGCTGGAACCGGGGGATGAACCGGGTGGCGAAGCCGCCCCTGCCCCGGCTCTTCACGTAGAAGTAGCCGATGGCGGAGAACACCACCGCCCCGATGAAGTTGACGAACAGGTCCTTCATGGTGTCGATGATGCCCACGTCCAGATACCCGCCCAGGCCCAGGGGCATTTGGGTGCCGTCGTCCAGCACCAGGATCACGTCCTGGATGCCCTTGACGATGACGGCGGTGGTGCCGTGGCTGGGATCCAGGTTGACGGTGGAGATGGCATGGATCACCGTGTCCTTCTGCATATCGAACAGCAGCCACTGGTCCATGGCGAACTCGAAGAACTCCCACAGCACGCCGATGGTCATGGAGAAGCAGAAGGCGGT
>CASTQR010000298.1 GCA_949451265.1 uncultured Eubacteriales bacterium
ACGGCGAGCTGCGCCCCGGCATCGTCCACCGCATCGACCGGGACACCTCCGGCCTTCTCATCGCGGCGAAAAACGACCGGGCCCACCTGTCCCTGGCGGCCCAACTGCAAGATCATTCCCTGTTCCGCCTGTACCACGCCGTGGCGGCGGGCTCCTTTCGGGAGGACAGCGGCACCATCTCCGCCCCCATCGCCCGCCACAAAACCGACCGCAAGCGCATGGCCGTCACCCCGGAGGGCCGGGAGGCGGTGACCCACTGGCAGGTGGTGGACACGCAAAACGGCCACACCCACCTCACCTGCCGCCTGGAGACGGGGCGCACCCACCAGATCCGGGTGCACATGGCCCACCTGGGCCACCCTCTCCTGGGCGACACGGTCTACGGCGCCAAAAAGCCCGTCCCCGGCCTTGCGGGCCAGTGCCTCCACGCCGCGCAATTGACCTTCACCCACCCCTCCACCGGGGAGCGCCTGACGGTGGGCGCACCCCTGCCGGACTGGTTCCAGGTGGTGCTGAAGCGTTACGGCCTGCGATGAAAGGAAGAAGTGGAAGCCATGCCAAGCCTGTATGACCGTGCGGATATTTACGACCTGATTGAGAATGAGGAGCACAATCGCTGGTACAAACGGCACTGGGAGCGGGTTTTGGCGGATACCGGTATCCGCTCTCTGCTGGACGTAAGCATCGGCTCAGGCAGCGTCACCCTGCCGCTGGCGGAGCTTGGGGTCAGGCTGTCCGGCTCTGACCTGAGCGGGGCCATGCTGGAGCGCTGCGCCAAAAAGGCGGAAAAGCGGGGGTTCCCGGCAGAGCTGAAACGGAGCGACTTCCGGGATCTGTCCTGCTGGACGGGCAGGGCGTTTGACTGCGTGGCCAGCACAGGCAACTCCCTGGCCTATGTCACCAACGGCGAGCTCCCCGCTGTCCTGGCCCAAATGGACAGGCTGGTCAAACCGGGCGGATACCTCTACCTCGACACCCGCAACTGGGACGCCATCCTGGCGTCCCACCAGCGGTTCTACCTCTACAACCCATTTTTTGACGGCGAAACCCGGATCAACCTGACTCAGGTGTGGGACTACCCCGCCGACGGCTCCATCATCTTCAACCTGCTCTACACCTTTGAGCGGGACAACAGGATTTTCCAGAAGGAGACGTTCGTGGAACACTACCACCCCATACCCCGGAAGCTCCTGCTGGACACGCTGGCGGGGCTGGGATATCGGGAGGCGCGGCAGTTTCCTTTCCCCGCCTTCGCCAACCAGGACCCGGAGCGGGCCGAGTGGTACTGTGTCCTGGCCCAAAAGCCAGCCGCGTCCGGCCGGGAGGGCATAACGCCATGAACCTTCCACAAACCCGCAAGCTCCTGCTGGCCCTGCTGATCGCCCTGGCCCTGTCGTCGCTGCTGGCTTTCCTGCTGGACAGCCTCCCCCTGGGCCTGCTGGCGGTGGCCCTCCTGCTGGCCTTCATGGGCTGCGCCTTCTCCTTCTGGCGCTGCCCCCGCTGCGGCGAGCCCCTGGGCTGGGTGGGCAAGGGCATCCAGTTCTGCCCCCACTGCCACCAGCGCATCGACAAATAGCATAACCCCCTCCCATTTGGGCAAGCTAACCCAAATCTGGAAGGGGGTTTTCCCATTGCTCAACCACCGCAAGGCCGCCGTCATCGGCTGCGGCTTCGTGGGCTCCGCCTGTGCCTTCAGCCTGATCCAGCGGGGCCTGTTCTCCGAGCTCGTTTTAATCGACGCCAACCGGGACAAAGCGGAGGGCGAGGCCATGGATCTCAGCCACGGCCTGCCCTATATCGCCGCCATGGACGTGCACGCCGGCACCTACGACGACTTAAGCGACTGCGCCCTGATCGTCATCACCGCCGGGGCCAACCAGAAGCCGGGGCAGACCCGGTTGGAGCTCATCGGGCAAAACGTGTCCATCCTGAACTCCATCATCCCCCAGATCACCGCCCGCCCCTTCGAGGGCATCCTGCTCATCGTCTCCAACCCGGTGGACGCGCTGACCTACGCCGCCTTCCGCATCTCCGGCTACCCCGCCCACCGGGTGATGGGCTC
>CASTQR010000299.1 GCA_949451265.1 uncultured Eubacteriales bacterium
GCACCAGGGCGGACAGCTCCCCCGCCAGGGCGGTCATCTCCTTGCCGTTGGCGTACAGCCTGTCCAGCCGCTCCAGGGCGGAGGCCGCGTCCCCCTGGGCCGCGTCCATCAGCAGGCGGGCGGTTTCCAGGTTCCCCGCCAGCCCCAGGCAGGCGTAGACCCGTTTCTCGTCCACCGCCTCCGCCCCGCCGCCGGAACACTGGTCCAGCAGGGACAGGGCATCCCGCATACCGCCGTCGGACAGCCGGGCGATAAGGGCCGCGCCCCCTTCCGTGAGTTCAAATCCCTCCGACTGCGCCACATGGAGGAGGTGGGCGGCGATGTCCTCCGCCCGGATCCGCTTGAAGGAGAACTGCTGGCACCGGCTCTTGATGGTGGCGGGCACCTTGTGGATCTCGGTGGTGGCCAGGATGAACATCAGGTGCTCCGGCGGCTCCTCCAGAATCTGTAACAGGGCGTTGAACGCCTGGGCGGACAGCATATGCACCTCATCGATGATATACACCCGTTTCTTCACCGTGGCGGGGGTATACACCGCCTCGTCCAGGATGGCCCGGATGTCGTCCACCCGGTTGTTGGAGGCGGCGTCCAGCTCCAGCACGTCCAGGATGGAGCCGCTCTCAATGCCCACGCAGGAGGGGCACTGGTTACAGGGGCTGCCGTCCACGGGGTGTTCGCAGTTCACCGCCCGGGCCAGCAGCTTGGCGCAGGAGGTCTTGCCCGTCCCCCGGGTGCCGGTGAACAGGTAGGCGTGGGACAGCCGCCCCGTCTCCACCTGCCGCTTCAGGGTCTGGGTCACGTGCTCCTGCCCCACCACCTGGTCAAAGGTGCGGGAGCGCCACTTGCGGTACAGCGCCTGATACATGGCAAACCACCTCGACATAAAAGAAATGCGCAGCGCCACTTCCGCGCCGCGCGTTCCAGTTGAAAAATCTGCCGCCAGCGGCGTCTCAACCCATGGTAAGACCGCGAACCGGCCTTTGAAGGACGGCATATGCCCGTTACCCCTACAGCCGGCTCAGGATCGGCAGCCCCGCGGCACACGTCCGGGTCCGCTTAGTGCTGCTCGGTTCCCCGCCTGACACGGTTCACGGGTGGGCGTTGCGCGGGACCGATCCATCATCGCTGCTTATAGGGGGCAGGCGGCACATCCCGCCTCCGGGGGCCGGGTTTCATCCCTGCTGTAGCGGGTTGCAGGTACAGGGCACCGCTATCTCCCCGACTATCGCGGCCTTACCGCGGGCTGAGACGCTCCGGCAGGCTATCGGTTATTTTATCACGCCCCGCCGGAATTATCAACTGTTTTTTTCGCGCCGCCCCGCCTTGCCAAACCCCCGCCCTTGTGGTATGATCCCCCTGGAAACAAACGAATTTCGGGGCCCCCGGCCCCCATATGAGGTGATCGCTATGGCAACCTGTTCCCAGCTTCTCACCGCGTTGAGGGACGGCGCGCATGACGCCGCCCTGTCCGCCCTCTACGCCCCGGAGGGGGGCGCGGCCCTGGACGCCGCCCGTGCCCGGGCCGTTGGCATTGTAAAGGGCTTCGCCGCCCGCTTCGGCGGGGACGCCCAGGGCGCGGCCCTGTTCAGCGGCCCCGGCCGCACCGAGATCGGCGGCAACCACACCGACCACCAGCACGGCCGGGTGCTGTGCGGCAGCGTGGATCTGGATATGCTGGCCTGCGCCGCCCCCAACGGGCGGAACGTGGTGCGCTTCCTGTCCGAGGGCTACCCCGCCCTGGAGATCGATCTCAGCGATCTGGCCCCTAAGAAGGAGGAGGAGAACTCCTCCGCCGCCCTGGTGCGGGGAGTGGCGGCCAAGATCAAGGAGCTGGGCTACGAGCTGTCCGGCTTCGACGCCTGCGCCACCTCCACGGTGCTGTCCGGCTCCGGCCTGTCCTCCTCCGCCGCCTATGAGACGCTGGTGGGCAATATCTTCAACCACTTCTGCTGCCGGGACGAGCTGGACCCTGTGGCCATCGCCAAGATCGGCCAGTACGCCGAGAACGTCTACTTCGGCAAGCCCTGCGGCCTGATGGACCAGATGGGCTCGTCGGTGGG
>CASTQR010000300.1 GCA_949451265.1 uncultured Eubacteriales bacterium
CTGGTGGAGGTGGGCACCCACGGCAACACCCTCCAGGAGGCCATCACCGCCGCCCGGCTCTACGCCCGGACGGTGGCGGAGCTGATGACGGCGGGGGCGGAGGGGACGCCGTGAGAAAGGAGGCCCTTGCGTTTGACTTTGCCGGGCGGCTGTGGTAGACTGGTTTTGTGCAGAAGTCCGAAGATTCCCCGGGAAGCGGGGCGGATTTTGTGCGTGGCATACTGGGCAGTCAGGGAGGATCGGCGCCATGAGCGAGCGGCAGGATCAGATTCGGATCATACAGGAGACGGTGGCGGGGAAGGAGATCACGTTTGCCCATGTGATCGGCGGCCCCGCGCCCATCATCTATCAGAAGCTGGGGCTGAACGAGTGGGAGGACGCCTCCCGGTACGGGCTGGCGTAAATCGGACAAAAACAGGGGCCTGGACGTTTTGGATAGACGTCCGGGCCCCCTTTTTGACGGGAAAATCGGGAAATCAGGCCGCGGAGCCCTTGCGTTACCCCCGTTTTCCTGGTATAATATCTTGTTCTGCCATGTGCGGCAGATTTTGGTATTGGAGGCGGGCCGGATGGACAACCTAATTTTGATCGGTATGCCCGGCTCCGGCAAGAGTACCGTGGGCGTGGTGCTGGCCAAGGCCCTGGGCCTGTCCTTCCTGGACGTGGACTTGCTCATCCAGGAGCGGGAGGGCGCCCTCCTCCAGTCCCTCATGGACCGGCGGGGGGTGGAGGAGTTCCTGGATTTGGAGCGGGACGCCATCCTGTCCCTGAACTGCCGGGGGACGGTGGTGGCCCCCGGCGGCAGCTGCGTGTGCCGGGAGGAGTCCATCGCCCATATGCGCGCCCTGGGCACGGTGGCCTACCTCCAACTGTCCCTGGAGGAGATCACGGGCCGTGTCCGCAACCTGTCCTCCCGGGGGATCGCCCTCCAACCCGGCCAGACGCTGGCCGATGTGTACCAGTACCGGGCGCCGCTGTACGAAAAGTGTGCCCACATCACCGTCCCGTGCGGGGGCCAGAGCCTGGCGGACACGGTGGAAGCAGTGAAACGAACTCTGGCCGCTTACCAGAAGCTGTACCGATAGCCGAAGTATTCAGATTTGCGAGCCAAAACCGCCGGCGGCAAGGCGGAAAACCGCAGGAATGCTTTGTGTATTTCAAGATTTTTCAACGCAGCCAGCGGCGGCTTGGGCCGCAAAGCTGGGTGCTGAGGCGATTGGTACGGCTTCTCAGCGAATCCAGAATAGAATAGGACGAAGAAAGGTTTATGAATTTCCGTGACCTGGGGCTCACCGCCCCCATTTTGAAGGCCCTCACCCAGGAGGGCTACACCGACCCCACCCCCATCCAGCGCAAGGCCATCCCCCCCGCCCTGGCGGGCCGGGACGTGCTGGGCTGCGCCCAGACGGGCACCGGCAAGACCTGCGCCTTCGCCGCCCCCATACTCCAGCGCCTCAGCGGCAAGGTGCCCAAGCCCCGGGTGATCCGGGCCCTGATCCTCACCCCCACCCGTGAGCTGGCGCTGCAAATCCAGGACAGCTTTGTGGCCTACGGCCGCAACCTGCCCCTGCGCTCCGCCGTCATCTTCGGCGGCGTGGGCCAGCAGCCCCAGGTGGACGCCATCCGCCGGGGGCTGGACATCCTGGTGGCCACGCCGGGGCGGCTTCTCGACCTCCACGGGCAGGGGCTGCTGGATCTCTCCCGCATCGAGATCTTCGTGCTGGACGAGGCCGACCGTATGCTGGACATGGGCTTCATCCACGACGTACGCCGCGTCCTGAAGCTGCTGCCGGAGAAAAAGCAGACCCTCTTTTTCTCCGCCACCATGCCCCCGGAGGTGATGGGGCTGGTGAACGGCCTGCTCCACGACTATGCCCGGGTGGCGGTGGATCCCGTGTCCTCCCCGGTGGAGGTCATTAAGCAGAGCCTGTACTATGTGGACAAGTCCAACAAGACCAAGCTGCTGGCCCACCTCATGGAGGAGCGGCACATCACCTCCGCCCTGGTGTTCTCCCGCACCAAGCACGGGGCCAACCGCATCGCCCAGGA
>CASTQR010000301.1 GCA_949451265.1 uncultured Eubacteriales bacterium
AGACAGCTCTGGAGGCAGTTTTATGCCGTTCTTCGCCCTGTCTGCCGTCCCCGAGACCACCACCACGGGTATGTCCGCCATGAGCTGATGAGCAAGGCCTGGACGCTGATGACGTCCAATCCCCAATAACGATCAAGGCACAGGCCCGCCCGGCGGCGCTGGGGTTTTTACAGCGTTTTCACATACCGCAGGTCGTGGCAGGGCGGGCACCCGGGGAATGGGATGTCGGCGCTGGTGCCGTCCCAGGAAAAGCCGTGGGCGGTATAGAACCGCCGCGCCCCCTCGTTTTCCTGGAGGACGAACACGAAGGCGTTCCGGAAGCCCCCGGCCTTCATCCGGCGGCAGGCCTCGTCGAACAGCAGGCCGCCGTATCCCCGCCCCCGCTCCGCCGGGTGGGTGTAGAAGGAGGCAATCTCCCCCCAGTCGGCGTAAGCGGCGTTGTCAAATTTGCAGATGTCGCCGGGGTTGTAGTTCATAGTCCGGGCCTTGCAGTAGTTCAGGCAGGACACCGGCGTATCCCCCCGGTAGAGCAGCAGGCCATGGACACCGTTTTTCGTCTCGTAATTTTTTCGGAATACCTCCACCCAGCGGTCGTCGGTGATCTCCCGGGCCATATAGTCGGCGGGCACCGCGTCCGCATAGGTGTCCCGCCAGCCCAGGGCGTGGATCTGGGACATGGCCCTGAAGTGCTCCTCGGTGCAGGCGTCTACAAAATGCAGTTCGTCCATAAAAAACCTCCCAAACAGGCGCCCCCGCCCCGGCCGGGGCGGGGACGCGGCACGGCGGCAGTTCCCCTTGCCCGCCCTCGCTTCCTGTCAACGCGGTGGTAGTACGGTGTGAATACGGGCCGAAGCCCTGTGACAATACGGTTGTGCGCGGTTTGGGCGTAGCAGTTACGTGGAGGGATCGAACCCCCTCGCGCCCGCCCCTGGGCGCCACCAATGATCCGGCTTATGCTCGCCGGAGAGCTCGCGTTCGCCCTGAAAGCTACCTGCTGCCGCCGTGTTACATCAGCTCCGTGGCCCAGTTGGCCGCCTGGATGGCATTGTCCAGCAGGCGCAGCTCCTTGGCCAGCCCGTCCACCTGCTTTTGCAGCTCCCGGACATTCACGGTACTCAGCCACTTGATCTCGCTGCGCATTCCCCGGTGCCCCAGGTGGCTGGCGGACTGCACCAGGCTCCGGTACGCCCCCAGCTTCAGCTTCAGCGCGTCCCGTCGAGCCAGCAGGGCGGTGAGGCTCTCGCCCTCCACCTCCGCGCGGCAGTTGGTCAGGTTGATCCGGGCGATGATCCGCTCCAGATGCTCCACGCAGCCGTTCAGCTCCTTCAGCAATTCCGCCGGATCCTCAGCGGGGGCCTCCCCCTCCTGCACCATGGCGTTGTTGTCCAGCCGCTGCTGGAGCTGCTGGATCCGGCGGTTCAGATCCGCCCGCTCCTGTAAGGCTTCCGCTAATTTCATCGTCATTTCTCCTTTACACGCCCGCCCCGGCGGGCTCTTTTTCCAGCTCCTGCTTCGCCAGCGCCTTGGCGTTGGCCAGCATCAGCTTGATCCGGTTCTCCTGGTTGATCTTTGTCGCGCCGGGGTCGTAGTCGATGGCGACAATATTGGAATTGGGGTAGTCGTCCTTCAGCCGCCGGATCATGCCCTTGCCCACGATGTGGTTGGGCAGGCAGCCGAAGGGCTGGGTACACACGATGTTGGGCACCCCGGAGTGGATCAGCTCCAGCATCTCCCCGGTGAGGAGCCAGCCCTCCCCCATCTTGTTCCCGTCGCCCAGATAGCCCTGCACCAGCTTGTGCATTTCCTCAAAGGTGCCGGGGGCCCGGAAGCGGCTCTTTTTCAGGGCGGCGATCATGTCCCTCTGGCAGGCCTCCACATAGCCCTTGAAGATCTGGGCCACCTTCTTTTTGGCCCACAGCCCGCCGTAGATGTCCACATCCGTCTCCCGGTTGAAGATCTTGAAGATCATAAAGTCGGTGAGGCCGGGCACCACGGGCTCCGCCCCCTCGGACAGCAGGAAGTCCTCCAGGTTGTTATTGCCCAGGGGGG
>CASTQR010000302.1 GCA_949451265.1 uncultured Eubacteriales bacterium
GCATACCGGAGTAGAAGGAGGTGGTCCAGTCAAAGTTCTCCTCCTGGGCGGGGTACACCAGCCCCTCGCTGTTGGGGGCGGGGAAGCTGTCCCGGAACCGGGGCAGCAGGGCATCCACCTTCTCCCGGCAGAAGTCCATCTGGGCCAGCACCTGATCCCGGCTCACGGGGGCGGCGCGTTGTTCCGTCATCATCGCTCATCCTTTCCAGCCGCGGGGCGGCGCTGTTTATCCCTTATAGTATACCGGTTTCCGCCCCCGGTGGGAAGCCTTTTTTGCCCAGGTTTTTATATTTCTTGCGCAAACCGGGAAAGTGGTTTATAATGGCCCCATCGCCAGCGGAGAGGAGGCCCCGCCATGAGTACCTACAGCTTCTCACGGACGGCCCAGGGGCCGTCCGGCCGCGACGCGTCGCGGCTGCTCTACATCAGCCAGGACCAGTACTCCCCCACCTGGAACTCCAGCCTGCACACCCACGGCTGCGCCGAGCTGTTCTTCATCACCGACGGCCACGGCCGCTTCCGCACCCAGGACAGCGAGTTCCCCGTCTCCATCCGGGACCTCATCATCATCAACACCAACATCCCCCACACCGAGCTGAGCCAGTGGGACAGCCCCCTGGAATACATCGTGCTAGGGGTGGAGAACCTGGAGACCATGGCCGCCGGGGCGGAGGGCTACACCATGCTCCACCTCCACCACGGCTGGGACGAGCTGATGAGCTGCCTCCACCTGATACTGCGGGAGGCCCACAACGCCCAGCCGGGGTACGAGGAGGCCTGCCGCAGCCTCCTCCGGGTGGTGCTGATCCAGCTGGAGCGTCTGGGCGAGGCCGCCCTGTCCGCTGAGGCGGAGGGCCGTCGGGCCAGCCGGGAGTGCGACCAGGTCCGGCGGTACATCGACAACCACTTCAAGGAGGACCTGAAGCTGGACCAGCTGGCGGAGCTGGCCCACCTGAACAAGTTCTACCTGGCCCACGCCTTCCGGCAGGAGTTCGGCACCTCCCCCATCAACTATCTGATCTCCCGGCGGATCGCCGAGAGCCGCTTCCTCCTCCGGGAGACGGACCACAACCTGTCCCTCATCGCCCAGATTGTGGGCTTCTCCTCCCCCAGCTACTTCTCCCAGTGCTTCAGCCGGGTGGAGGGTGTCACCCCCATGGAGTACCGGAAGCGGAGGCGGGGCGGCGCCTGACCCACCCGCGCAGAAAAGGACGGCCCCCCGTTGGGCCGTCCTCCGTCACGTCCTGTCCGCCCCGCCGGCCGTACCCTGGAGCTGGGCGGCCACGAAGTCGTACAGTTTCACTTTGAAGGTTCCGTTTTCGTTCAGCGCCGCGAAGATCCGGTTGACCTGCTCCCGCTGGGGCTCGTCCTTCCGGCCGGGCAGGCGCACCGGCATGAGGAAGCGGAGCGTATCGCCCCCCACCAGCCGCGCCCACACGTTGGCAATCAGCTCGTTCCGGTCCGCGGAGTTCTCTCCATACTCCACCAGCACATCCACCATCGTCCCGCTGTCGATTTGCAGGGCGGTGGCGGGCAGCTTGAAAGCAAAGCTGTTCAGTATGGAGATCTCCGTCTCCACCATGTTGGGGAACCGGGGCTCCTGCTGCTGCCCATCCCGGATCAATTCCGCCACCTGGGAGACAAATTTGCTCTGTTCAACCGCATTCGCGGACCTGACCATATGCCCCCCGCAGTCGGGGCACTGGTCCTGCGCGCCGGCCCTGCTGAATAAGTAGCCGCAGTTATCACAGACGTACACCATTTCGATCACCGGTTTTATTATAACAAGTTCCTGCGCCGGTTTCAAGGGGTATATTTTTAGAAAGTAAACCACATTTTTTGTATATTTTATCTAAATAAAGTGGAAAAACAGAGGTGATAAAACAGCGCATCTCCTATATTTGGAAAATTAGACGCAAAAGACCCCTTCCCGGCTGGCCGGGAACGGGTCCCCGCCGTTCCATTTCAGGATCTCACGGGCCGCTTACCAGTGCCCGGTGTCGTCGCTCCGCCGCCGGGGGATCACGTTCCCCACCTG
>CASTQR010000303.1 GCA_949451265.1 uncultured Eubacteriales bacterium
ATATAGATATCGTGGGGGTGGGACTCCTTCAGCCCCGCCGCCGTGATCTGGGTGAACTGGGCCTTGGTGCGCAGCTCGTCGATGGTGCCGCAGCCGCAGTAGCCCATGCCCGCCCGCAGGCCGCCCATCATCTGGTAGATGGTCTCCGCCACCGGGCCCTTGTAGGGCACCCGGCCCTCCACGCCCTCGGGCACCAGCTTCTTGTTGTTCTGCTGGAAATAGCGGTCCTTGGAGCCCTGGGACATGGCCCCCAGGGAGCCCATGCCCCGGTAGACCTTGAACTGCCGGCCCTGGTAGACCTCGGTGTCGCCGGGGGACTCCTCGCACCCCGCCAGCAGGGAGCCCAGCATCACCACATTGCCGCCCGCGGCGATGGCCTTGGCGATGTCGCCGGAGTACTTGATGCCGCCGTCCGCGATGATGGGGATATCGTACTCCGCCGCCACCTGGGCCGCGTCGAACACGGCGGTGACCTGGGGCACGCCGATGCCCGCCACCACGCGGGTGGTGCAGATGGAGCCGGGGCCGATGCCGATCTTCACGCAGTCCGCCCCCGCCTCAATGAGGGCCCGGGTGCCGTCGGCGGTGGCCACGTTCCCCGCCACCAGCTGCACGTCGGGGTACAGGGACTTGATGCGCATGACGCACTCCAGAATGTTCCGGGAGTGGCCGTGGGCGGAGTCCAGGCACAATACGTCCGCCCCCGCCTCCACCAGCGCCGCCACCCGGTCCAGCACGTCGGCGGTGACGCCGATGGCCGCGCCCACCAGCAGCCGCCCCTTCTCGTCACGGGCGGAGTTGGGGTAGACCTGGGCCTTTTCAATGTCCTTGATGGTGATAAGCCCCTTCAGCCGGAACTCCTCGTCCACGATGGGCAGCTTCTCGATCTTGTGCCTGCGGAGGATCTCCCGGGCCTCGTCCAGGGTGGTGCCCTCCGGGGCGGTGACCAGGTGGTCCTTGGTCATCACGTTGTCGATGAGCTGGTTCATGTCCGTCTCGAACTTCATGTCCCGGTTGGTGATGATGCCGATGAGCTTGCCCCCGTCGCAGATGGGCACGCCGGAGATGCGGAACTTGGCCATCAGCTCGTCCGCCTCCGCCAGGGTGTGGCCGGGGCCCAGCCAGTAGGGGTTGGTAATGACCCCGTTCTCGCTGCGCTTCACGATGTCCACCTGCTCCGCCTGCGCCCCGATGGACATATTCTTATGGATCACGCCGATGCCGCCCTCCCGGGCCAGGGCGATGGCCATCCGGGACTCGGTAACCGTATCCATGGCCGCGCTCATCACCGGGATGTTCAGGGTGACCTTCCTGGTCAGCCGGGTGTGCAGATCCACGTCCGCCGGGAGCACATTGCTCTCCGCGGGGATCAGCAGCACGTCGTCGAAGGTGAGGCCGGTCTTGACAAACTTGTCGTTCCACGCGAACTGGGCCATATTCCACTCCTCCATTTTCCAATCAATTTGATTTTTCTATTGTACGCTCTGCCTGTCCTCCTGTCAAGGACAACCAACCACAACGTCATTTTTCGGCACTTTCGCCCATGAGAACTCCGGGATCAGCTCCGCCGCTGTGACTTTTTCCGGCCTGTCGATCAGCCCCGCGTACCACGCCAGCAGCCCCGTGAGCTCCTCCGGCGTGTACCGCTCCCGCAGCGCCCCCATGTCCAGATCCCGGTCCCGCTTCGCCAGCCGCCGCCCGTCGGGCGCCACCAGCAGGGGCGTATGGAAAAAGGCGGGCGGCTCGTACCCCAGCGCCCGGTGGAGCCAGATCTGCCGGGGGGCGGAGGGCAGCAGGTCCCGCCCCCGCACCACGTGGTTCACCCCCATGAGGGCGTCGTCCACCACCACCGCCAGCTGGTAGGCCCACACCCCGTCGGACCGGCGGATGATGAAGTCCCCGCAGTCCCGGCGCAGGTTTTCCGCGAAGCGGCCCATATGGCCGTCCTCCACCGCCACCACCTGGTCCGGCGTCCGGACCTGCCAGGCGGGACGGCGGCCCGCCCGCTCC
>CASTQR010000304.1 GCA_949451265.1 uncultured Eubacteriales bacterium
ATCAGCAGGTTGGCGGTGGGGGTGCCCAGGGTGCGGCCCAGCTCGCTGCCGTGGACCACCGGCCCGGACAGCACGAAGGGGTGGCCCAGGAAGCGGCCCGCCTCCTCCAGCTCCCCCCGCTCCACCAGCCCCCGGATGTGGGTGGAGGACACCGTCACCCCGTCCAGTTCCACCCGCGGGATGATGTCGCAGCCCATGCCCAGACGGGCGCACTCCTCCGCCAGCCGCTGGGGGTTCCCCTCCCCGCCCCGTCCGAAGTGGAAGTCGTGGCCCGCCACCACGTGGACAGCCCCGTGCTTCTTGCGGAGGTAGTCCCCCACGAAGTCCCGCCAGTCCATGTCCCGCATGAGGGCGAAGGGGGCCACAATCACCTCCCGCACGCCGTACAGCGACTCCATCAGCCACGTCCGATCCCGCACCCCGGACAGCAGGGGCACGTCCCGCCCGGTGAGGGTGGCGGCGGGGCTCTGGTCGAAGGTGAAGGCACAGGGCGCGGCGTCCAGCTCCTTTGCCCGCGACCCCACCGCGCGCAGCAGGGCCCCGTGGCCCAGATGCACCCCGTCAAAGAAGCCCAGGGCGATTACGTTCCGTTGATTTTCCATCAGGTACTACACCTCGAAAAAGCTCTTGACCGTGGTCAGCGTTCCGCCCGCCGCCCGCCCAAGGACCAGAAAGGTCTTGTCCATGCCGTACACCCGGTAGTCCCCGTCCGGGATATCCCGGGCATTCAGCGCCGCGCCGTTGCGGATCTTCTTCTCCGCCCCAGCGGTTTTCAGCACCAGTACCGGCAGGCCGGCAAAGCAGGAGTCCACCGGCAGGAGCAGGGCCTCCCCCTCCGCCCGGTCCACCGCCGCCTGGACCGCGTCCAGCGTGACGCTGTCCTCCAATGTAAAGCCCGCCGCCTTCACCCGCCGCAGGGAGGACATGCAGCCCCCGCAGCCCAGGGCCTGTCCGATGTCGTGGCACAGCGTCCGCACATAGGTGCCCTTGGAGCAGACGATCCGCAGCAGGTAGTCCGCCCCGTCCAGCACCTCGCCGTCCAGCACCTCCAGGGCGTGGATGGCGACGGACCGGGGCTTGCGCTCCACCTCTTTGCCCTTCCGGGCCAGCTCATACAGCTTTTTGCCGTTGATCTTGATGGCGGAGTACATAGGCGGGATCTGCTCGATATTTCCGGTGAACCGGAACAGCGCCGCCGCCATGTCCTCTGGGCTAATGTTGACGGGCC
This sequence comes from uncultured Eubacteriales bacterium, assembly GCA_949451265.1. Next base: position 1,229 of record CASTQR010000304.1, read on the forward strand.
GCTCCTCCAGCACCTCGCCGGTGATATCCTGGGTGTTGGTGACAACCCCCAGCTTCAGCCCGGCGATATACTCCTTATCGGAATCCGCCGCGAACTCCACCGCCCGGGTGGCCCGCCCGATGAACACGGGCAGCACCCCCGTGGCCATGGGATCCAGCGTTCCGGCGTGGCCCACCCGCTTCTCGTGGAACATCCCCCGCAGCTTGGCGCACACGTCCATACTCGTCCACCCGGCGGGCTTGTCAATGATGATGATACCGCTTGCCATGGTTCAATCCTGGGTGGGCTGGGCCAGCTGGTCGTCGATGGCGGCCAGGATGGCGGCCTCTGCCTCGTCCACCGTCCCCTTGACGGTGCAGCCGGAGGCGGCCTTGTGCCCCCCCCCGCCCAGACGGGCGCAGACACGGGTGGCGTTCAGCTCGTCCGCCTTGGTGCGCACGGAGATCCGGCACTCGCCCCCCTCGTGCTCCCGGATGGTGGCGGTGTGGAGCACCCCCTCAATCTGCCCTAAAAACGCCGCCAAATCGTCGGTGTCCTCGGAGGTGGCCCCGGCCTCCGCCATCATGCCCAGGGAGATGGGGGCCACCGCCACGGCGCCGCCGTGATACAGGTGCATGTTCTGCAAAATCAGGCTCTCCAATTTGAGCCGCCGCATGGATTTGGTTCGGAAGTGCCGCTTGTTCAGCGCCTGGAAGGGGATGCCCTGCTCCATCAGCGCCGCCGCCGCCCGGTGGGTGTGGGGGGTGGTGTTGGCGTAGACGAAGCAGCCGCAGTCGGTGGC
>CASTQR010000305.1 GCA_949451265.1 uncultured Eubacteriales bacterium
CGGACATACTCCGCGGAAGTTACCGGCTCGCGCCGCAATCTCCCGCATCATCGCAGTGCCGGCAGGACAGTCCTGTCCCGCACAAGCTAGACCAGTATATCCCACGGGCCGAAGAATGTCAATAGAAAGTTCTCTTTTTTTCATAAAAATTCCGGGATTTTTTCTATGTATTCTCCAGAAACACCCCTGTCCGCCCCTCCGCGTCAGATAAATCCCCCGGCATCCCCCAGGGCGGATGTCGGGGACCGCGCCGCCCGCCCCTGCGCCTTCTCTGCCGGCTCCCCGCCGCAATGCGGCAGCCCCGGCGGCGTGCCGGCGCGGACGCAGGGCGGCATGGCAATCGCCATGCCGCCCACGTCTATTATCATTTTATCAGTAGGGGATAAACGCCAGATCCATGTCCACCTTGCCCTCAATCCCCGGCACGCTGCCCTTGTCGCTGTACTGCCAGATGCGGTAGTTGTAGTACATGCTGGGGGTGGCGGCGTACTGGGCGAACCACACGTCGTAGCCCACCAGCCGGTCCAGCTGGTAGTGGGTGTAGCCCACAGGCAGGTTGTAGTAGATCATGGGCGTGTATCCCGCCAGGGCCACGCTCTGGCAGAAGGTGATGGCGCAGTCGGTGAGGGTGGTGTTGCTCAGGCCCGCGGTTCTGGCCCCGCTGGCGCTGATGACCTCCCAGTCGTAGACCACCGGGTACTCCAGGTACGCGCCGTTCAGGTTCTCCAGCACGAACCGGGCCTCCTCCTCCGCCTCGGCGGTGGTGATGGCCTGGGAGAAGAAGTAGACGCCCACCTTGATCCCCGCCGCCCGGGCGCCGGTCAGATTCTTCTGGAAGCAGCTGTCCAGGTTGACGGTGCCCTCGCTGCCGTAGCCCCGGTAGCCCAGGCGGAGGAAGGCGAACTCCACCCCCGAGTCCGCCACCTTCTGCCAGTCGATCTCCCCCTGGTGGGAGGAGACATCGATGCCGATGGCGGTGACGTAGGCGGGGTCGTTGTAGTGCATGATGCTGCCGTCCTGCACGAAGAGGTCCCGGTTGTAGGGGGCCGCCGGGACGGAGCGCAGCAGGGGCAGAATCTGGTCCCGGTACTGGATGAACCCGGTCTTGGCGGGGTCGTTTTCCACCTTGTAGCTCCAGCCGCTGACCCGGGACACGATGGCGCACATCTCCGCCCGGTTGATGCCGTCAAAGGGGTAGTAGTACCGCTGGCCGCCCACGGCGGTGCCGTTGAGGATGCCCTCCTCGTAGAGGGCCAGGGTGTAGCCGTCGTCGATGTCCGCAAAGGGGGACAGCCCCTCCCGGGGCGGGAGGTCCAGGGCAATGGCGGTGATCCGGGCGATGGTGAGGCGGCTGATGGTGCCGTCCAGGTCCACGATCTCCCCCGGGGCCACGCACCCCAGGCTCTCGGCCAGGGCCAGATAGTTCCCCGCCCAGTGGCCGCTGGAGGTGTTGCCCGGGTCCTGATATCCGGCGGCCGTGAGAATCAGCTTCAGAGCCTCTCCGGCCTTCAGCTGCCCGGCGGCCTGGAAGGTGCCGTCGGGATAACCGCCCACGATCTTCTTGGCGCTCAGCTCCCGGACGTAGTCAAAGAACCAGTCCGTGGTCTTCACGTCGCTGTAGGGGTTGACCCAGGTGGACAGGTCGATGTCGCTCCCGGTGCTGCCGCTCCCCTCTCCGTCCCAGGAGGCGGTGGCGTACAGGGGGGAGATGGCCAGCTCCTCCCCGGTGAGGGCCACGTTCCCGGCGGTGGTGTGCCAGCCCAGGAAGGACCGGCCCCGGAGGGTGGGCTGGGGCAGCTGGCCGTAGGGCTGTCCCACGGGGTAGAACACGGTCCGGCTCTCCATCTCCCCGCCGCCGGGGTCAAAGTGGATGTAGGTGTAGGCCTGGGGCCCGTCGTTCTGGTAGCTGCCGTAGAGGAACAGGTACGCCTCCCGCAGCCGGCGGGTCACCAGATTCTCCAGCACCGTGGTCCCCTGGTGGCACCAGGTTGCGATGGCGTTGACAA
>CASTQR010000306.1 GCA_949451265.1 uncultured Eubacteriales bacterium
GCTTCTCGATCTCCATCCAGTCGGAGGTGGCGGCCCGGGCGTTCTTTTTGCCCTTCACCACCCCAGCCTGGGCGATGGCGCCCCCGTACAGCAGGAATTTTTCCGTCAGGGTGGTTTTGCCCGCGTCGGGGTGGGAGATGATGGCGAAGGTGCGGCGGCGTTTGATCTCGGATTCATATTGCGGCATAGGGCGATCCCTCCATTGTGATTGAAATTTGTGTGGGGCGTTGGTTTGAGCTTTTACATGGGGGACCCTCCCGGTTTTGGAATGATTGGCAAGATATTATATCACCTTGTACCCAAAAGGGCAACAGTCCGCGGAAAAATTTGTATTCCTTGAAAGGGGGAGAAAGCCATGGAGGCTGTGGACAGGACGGGCCGGACAGGCACGATGGCGGGGCGGGGCGCATAGCCGTGGTTGAGGGGCCCTTGGCCCCGGAAGGACAATCTGTGGAGACAGAGAGGAGAATCGAATGAAAGAGGCATTGAAAAGCCGGCTGACCCGGCTGCTGTGCGTCAAGTCGCTGGTGACGCTGGCGCTGACGGCGGTATTCGCCTTCAAGGCGATCACCGGGGAGATCGGCCAGGACTTTATGACGGTGTATACCGTCATCATCGCCTTCTACTTCGGCACCCAGCTGGAGCGGAAGAATCAGAGTGGAGGCTGAGGGCAATGAAGCTGATCCGCTGTATCCTCACCGAAAACGACTGCTATCAGACAAAGCGCACCATCAAGCCACGGGGGGTGATGGTTCACTCCACCGGGGCCGACAACCCCACCCTGCGGCGGTACGTCCAGCCCGTGAAGGGCGGGGACGGGGACTACGCCGCCCTCATGGCCCAGCTGGGGGTGAACAAGAACGGCAACCACTGGAACCGCCCCGGCCTGGACGTGTGCGTCCACGGCTTCATCGGGAAGCTGGCGGACGGCTCCATCGCGTCGGCGCAGACCCTGCCCTGGACCCACCGGGGTTGGCATGCCGGCACGGGCACCAGCGGCGGCAGCGCCAACAACACCCACATCAGCTTCGAGATCTGCGAGGATGATCTCACCGACCCGGCCTATTTCAAGCTGGTGTACCGGGAGGCGGTGGAGCTGACGGCCCACCTGTGTAAGATTTACGGCCTGGACCCGCTGGCGGACGGGGTGGTGATCTGCCACAGCGAGGGCTACCGCCGGGGGATCGCCTCCGGCCACGCCGATGTGGAGCACTGGTTCCCCCGCCACAGGAAAAGCATGGGCGATTTCCGGCGGGACGTGGCGGCTGAACTGGCCCCCAAGCCCGAACCGGAGCCTGAACCGAAACCTGACGAGGAGGATGACGAGATGAACTACTACAAGACGCTGGACGAGGTGCCGGAGTACTACCGCCCCACAGTGGAAAAGCTGGTGGAGGCCGGGGCGCTGAAGGGCACGGCGGAGGGCGTGCTGAACGTGTCCGAGGAGTTCTGCCGGACGATGACGGTGCTGGACCGGCTGGGGAAGCTGGACTGAGGCAATAGGCGGCAAAGGGATTGCGCTGACGCGGGCCGAAGGGAAAACCTCTTTCTGGCCCTGCGAAAAATGTTGTCTGAATGATATTTACGAGGGGGAGCGCCTGCGGGCGCTCCCCCTCTGCGCTTGATCGGAGGATATACGGTTATGGCAAAAAGGCCATGCGCCCAAAGATAAAGGTAATGAATAGTTCTATCCGCGACTATCCGGATGTCCGGATGGCGATGTTTCATAACGGCCAAGCCCAGGCGCATACGCTCCTCTGAAGGAGGGGGAGCCTATGCGCTTTACCAAAATGCACGGCCTTGGCAACGACTATATTTTCCTCAACTGCATGGAGGGGATGCCGGCCGACCCGGCGGCCCTGTCCCGCCGCCTGTCCCACCGGCACTTCGGCGTGGGCGGGGACGGGATCATCTGCGTCTGCCCGTCCCGGCGGGCGGATTTCCGGATGCGGATGTTCAACGCCGACGGCTCCGAGGGGGCCATGTGCGGCAACGGCATCCGCTG
>CASTQR010000307.1 GCA_949451265.1 uncultured Eubacteriales bacterium
AGGCAGGGGGCGGGGGTTTTTCGCCCCACAGCACAGGACGACCGCGTCGTACTCCTCCAAAAGCGCCTGGGCGGGGAGGTCCCGGCCCACCTTGCAGCCCAGCCGGAACTCCACCCCCTCCGCCGCCATCAGCTCCACCCGGCGCTCCACAATCCGCTTTTCCAGCTTCATATTGGGGATGCCGTACATCAACAGGCCCCCCGGCCTGTCGTCCCGCTCGAACACGGTGACGGTGTGGCCCCGGCGGTTGAGCTGCTGGGCGGCGGCCAAGCCCGCCGGGCCGGAGCCCACCACCGCCACCCGCTTCCCCGTGCGTACCTTTGGGGGCCGGGGCGCCATGGCCCCGGAGGCGAACCCCGCCTCAATAATGGCCAGCTCATTGTCCCGCACCGTGACGGGATCGCCGTTCAGCCCGCAGGTACAGGCCGCCTCGCACAGGGCGGGGCACACCCGGCCCGTGAACTCCGGGAAGCTGCTGGTCCTGCACAGGCGGGCCAGGGCCTGCCCCGGGTTCCCGGCATAGGTCAAATCGTTCCACTCCGGGATCAGGTTGTGGAGGGGGCAGCCCGTCACCATGCCCCCCAGCTCCACCCCGGACTGGCAGAAGGGCACGCCGCACTCCATGCACCGGGCGGCCTGCCTCCGCCGCTCCTCCTCCGGGAGCAGGGGGTGGAACTCGTTCCAATGGCGTATCCGCTCCAAGGGCGGCTGGCCGGGATTGCCCCGGCGGTCAAATTCCAAAAATCCGGTGGGCTTTCCCATTACCTGTCCCCTCCCGTCACGGCGTAAAACGCCTCCAGCTCCGCCTCATCCCGGCCCAGGCCCCGCTCCTCCCGCTGGGCGATGGCCTTCAGCATCCTATCGTAGTCCCTGGGTAATATTTTCTTGAAACTGGCCGCGGCGTGTTCAAAGTCCTCTAAAATGGCCCGGCCCTTCTCCGATCCGGTGGCGGCCGCGTGCTGGGCGATGAGGGAGCGCAGCTCCTCCAGATCGCGCTTGGACTCCACCGGCTCCAGGGACACCAGCTCCTTGTTCAAGCGCAGGTACAGGTCCCGCCGAGGGTCCCAGACGTAGGCCACGCCGCCGCTCATGCCCGCGGCAAAATTTTTGCCCGTTTCCCCCAGCACCACCACCCGGCCCCCGGTCATGTACTCGCAGCCGTGGTCGCCCACGCCCTCCACCACCGCCGATGCCCCGGAGTTGCGCACGGCGAACCGCTCCCCGGCCCTCCCGGCAATGAACGCCTTGCCGGAGGTGGCCCCGTACAGCGCCACGTTGCCGATGATGATATTCTCGTCCGCCCGGAATGCCGACCCCTTGGGCGGGAACACCGCCAGCTTGCCCCCGGACAGCCCCTTGCCGAAATAGTCGTTGGCGTCCCCCTCCAGCGTCAGGGTGAGCCCCTGGGGGATAAAGGCCCCGAAGGACTGCCCGCCGCCCCCGGTACAGCGGACGGTGAAGCTGTCCTCCGCCAGCCCCTCCCCGTAAAGGCGGGTGATCTCGGAGCCGAACATCGTCCCCACCGCCCGGTCGGTGGAGGTGACGGGCAGGGCGATCTCCTTCTTCCCGCCTTTTCCCAACGCCCCGCCCAGCCTGGGCAGCAGGACGGACCAATCCACCGTGTCCTCCAGCTTGAAGTCGTACACGTCGGCGGGATCGAAACGGGTCTTGTACCCGTCCCCAAGGTAGGGGTTGTCCAGGATGGCGGACAGATCCACCGTGGCGGCCCGGTCATTCACCGCCTTCTCCCGCTGTCTCAGCAGGTCGGTGCGGCCCACCAGCCCGTCCACCGTCCGCACGCCCAGCTTCGCCATGTGTTCCCGCAGCTCCTGGGCCACAAAGCGCATGAAGTTCACCACATATTCCGGCTTTCCCTTGAACCGCTTCCGCAGCTCCGGGTTCTGTGTCGCCACCCCCACGGGGCAGGTGTCCAGGTTGCACACCCGCATCATGACGCAGCCCATGGTCACCAGGGGCGCGGTGGCGAAGC
>CASTQR010000308.1 GCA_949451265.1 uncultured Eubacteriales bacterium
ATGGCGGCGGAGGAGATGGGCAGGGTGAGGGCCATGCCGATGACCACGCTGACCACGATGCCCATGAGGAAGGGCTGGAGCTCCGTGGCCCACATGATGATGCCGCCCACGGCGGTGGCGGCGGTGCCGATGGCGGGGGCGATGAGGACGGACAGCCCCACCCCCGCCAGAATCGTCACCAGGGGGGTGACCAGGATGTCCACCTTGGTTTCTTTCGAGACGGCTTTGCCGCACTCGGCGGCGAGTATGGCGATAAACAGCACCGCCAGCGGCCCCCCGGCCCCCGGCTGGCCGCTCAGGGTGGTGCTGCCCAGGGCGTTGGCGGCGTAGCCCACCGTGGCCAGGGAAAACAGCACCATGGGGGGCGCCTTCAGCGCCCAGCCGATGGCCACGGCCATGGCCGCGCCGCTCATGGCGGAGGCGTAGCCCCCCACCTCCACCAGGAACGGCAGACCAAGCTGCTCGCCCAGGGTTTTCACGATGGTGCCGATGAGCAGGGAGCAAAACAGGCCCTGGGCCATGGCCCCCAGGGCGTCGATGCCGTACCGCTTGGCGGATAGGACGATGTCCTTGCGTTTCAGAAACGCCTTTACCTTTTCCATAGGGATCCCCTCCACTCTCCAAATAAGTAGTCCGCACAGGTGTCTTGACACCTGTGCGGACTATTATAGCGGCTCATGGAAAATTGTCAATCGGCTTTTTGCCCAAAATCCGGGGACTGGCCTATTTCACCAAAAACCCCGCCTGATCCAGTGCCGCCCGCGCCCGCTCAAACGCCCCCTCGTCCGGGCACCGGAGGGTGTGCAGATGCACCCCGTCCGTCAGGGCGGACAGGGGCTGGGCCTCGCACTCCTTTACCCTGCGTATAAATTCCGAGACGTCATACCGGGAGGACAGGGCCAGCGGCCCGGTGAGCTGGCCATACACGGGATGCTCCACAATCACGTTCTCCACCGTGCAGCCCTGGTCCACCATGAGGGTGAGCTCCCGCTCCATGTCCGCCCCGCTGTGGACGCAGGCCACGGTGTGCACAAGCCCGGCCCTGGGCCCGTCCAGCACGTAGCCTCTGGGGGTGGCGGTGACGCCCTCCCCGGCGGCCCGGAGCAGGGCCACGTCCCCCACAATGATCTGGCGGCTCACCGACAGGCGCTGGGCCAGGGCCGCCGCCGCCAGCGGCCCGTCCGCCTTCCGCAGGTATTCCAAAATGCGCCCCCGGCGCTCCGCCGCGTTCATGGCGCCGCCCCCTTTCCGCTTTTGGGAACAGTATAGCACAGGCCGCCGCCCTTGACAAGCCGTCCGCCGTAGGGTATACTGGCCCTGGACAGGGGCAGGCACCCATCACAAAAAACGGCGTCCGGAACACCCGCGAATCTGACGGCAGGGGGATGACACCCATCGAAAAAAACATTCATGTGGTAGACGAGCAGGGCAGAGAATACGAAGCGACCTGGCCCCGGCGGGCCCGGGGCCTTGTGAAGCACGGCAGGGCACGCTTCCTCTCGGAGGATACGATATGCCTCGCGTGCCCGCCAAATCAAACGAATTTGGAGGACACTGAAATGAACGATAATCATAAAGTAGAGCTGAGCTGGCTGCTCCAGCAGATCGCCGCCATCCAGAGCGACATGGAATATGTGAAGGAAGGCTTTACCTACCTGGCGGACATGAACGTGGGCGGCAAGACCGCCCCCTATGAGCCCGAGGACGTGGCGGGCAAGGCCAAGGCCCAGGCCCTGGGGGACATCGTCCGCTGCCGGGAGACCACTAACCAGCAGCTCCTGCGGCTGTACGAGAAGATGTACGACGACCTGATGGGCCGCGGCGCCGCGCAGTGAAAAACGTCCGGCCCCGCTTTCGCGGGGCCGGACGTTTTACGTCCCGCCGGGGTTGAAGATCTCCTCCAGATGCCCCTCGATCTCCGGCTGGGGCAGGAGGGCGGCGGGCACCCCCAGCCGGTCCGCCAGGGACAGCTTCTCCCGGATGGACC
>CASTQR010000309.1 GCA_949451265.1 uncultured Eubacteriales bacterium
TGATGAGCTCCCGCTGGCCCCGGCCGATGGGGAACATGGAGTCGATGGCCAAAAGGCCCGTCTCCATGGGGGTGTTGACGGGCTGGCGGTCCAGGATGCCGGGGGCGGGGGCCTCGATGGGGCGGCGGCCCTGGGGACGCAGGCGGCCCAGGCCGTCGACGGGCTGGCCCAGGGCGTCCACCACCCGGCCCAGGAACTCGTCCCCCACGGGCATTCCGGCGGTTTTCAGGGTGCGGCGCACCATGGCCCCGGCGCTGACGGCCTCGCTGTCCCCGAACAGGATGCAGCTCAGCCCGTCCGGGCGGAGGTCCTGCACCATGCCCCGGACGCCGGAGGGGAAGATCAGGATCTCGCCGTACTGGGCGTGATCCAGGCCGGTGACGGTGGCGATCTCACTGTCCACGGTGAGGACGGTGCCGATCTCCTCCGGCACGGCGGCCAGCTCCCAGTCGTCCACCGCCTGCCGCATGAGGGGAAGCAGATCGTCCTTCCCCGGCTGGAGCTGCCGCAGGTAGTCGGTGAACTGCCGCACCCGGCCGTCAAAGGACCAGTCGTACACGTCCGACCCAACCTGGAGCCGGAAGCCGCTTTTCAGGGCGGGGTCCTCCTCCCAGTGGAGGGGGACGGTGCGGTGGTAGGTGCGGTTGAGGAACTCCTCAAAGCGGTGGAGCTGGTCCCCAGAGGGGCGGGCGGCGCTGCGCAGCTCGGCGCTGAGCCGGCTTCTACTTGTTCTCATGGGCCGCGCCTCCCTCTGCCAGGTCTAAAAACTGGTCGAAGGGGTCCTCGTGGAGGGCCAGCCGCTTGGCGGCGGTCTCCGCCAGACGGCGGATATCCTGCTGGGAGTCGTACAGGGCCTGTTCCCGGGTGCGCTCCGCATCGGCGTGGGCCCGGGTGACAATGAGCTGGGCCTGTGCCTGGGCCTGGTCCAGCTGCTCCTGGACGGACTGCTGGAGGGACTGCTGGGCCTTGGCCCGGGCCTGGTGGATCTCCTCGTCCGCACCCTCCAGCTTCGCCTTGTACTCGGTGTGGAGCCGGTCCGCGTCGGCCAGCTTGTCCTGGGCCTGCCGGTTCAGATCCTGATAGTATTCCTCCCGCTTGGCGATGAACGCCTTCACCGGATTGTAGAGCAGGAAGTACAGCCCGCCCACCAGGATGGCCAGGTTCATCCAGTGCAGCAGGATCTGCTGCAAATCAATATTCAGCGGCATTGTGTACGCCTCCTTGGGTTACAGCACGAAGATGATGAGGATGACCACCAGCAGGGCGTAGATGATGGCCGTCTCGATGAACACCAGGCCCAGCATTAAGGTGGTACGCACCTTGCCCTCCGCCTCGGGCTGGCGGGCGATGCTCTCGGTGGACTTGGCGGTGGCAAGGCCCATGCCCACCGCGCCGCCAGCGGCGGCGATGCCCACGGCAATGCCCGCGGCGATGGCCTTCAGGCCGATGGTGTTATCCTCCTGGGTCTCCGCCTGGGCGGCAGGGGCGGCGGAATCCGCGGGGGCGGCCGCGAAGGCGGGGGCGGCCAGGGACAGGGCCAGCACCATGGCCCCGGCCAGGACGAGAATCTTTGTCAGCAGCTTTTTCATGGGGTAGTACCTCCTTAAAGTTGAGTCTTGAGTTTATGTGGGGCCGTCAGGCGTGTTCCGCCGGGGACGGCGCTTGTTTCTGTTTCTTGGGCTTGGGCGGGGTTTTCTCGGACACCTCGCCGTAGTACATGGAGGTCAGCATGGTCAGCACGTAGGTCTGGATGACGGCGTGGAGGAGGGTGAACAGCACCCCCACGATCACCGGCAGCACGAAGCTGAGGTTCACGTAGTAGTAGACCAGCTCCGTCACCAGCAGGCCGCTGAGGAGGGCGCCGAACAGACGGAAGCTCATGGATATGGGCAGGGAGAACTCCTTGAGGGTCTTGCCCACGCCCTTCACACCGTTGGCGGCGATGCCGCCGGACAGGATCACCAGATAGGACAGGGTGCCCAGGGC
>CASTQR010000310.1 GCA_949451265.1 uncultured Eubacteriales bacterium
TGGCGCTGCTGGACATCATGCTGCCCAAGGCCGACGGCTACGAGGTGCTGGAATACTGCAAAAGCCTGGAGGTGCCGGTGATCTTCCTCACCGCCAAGGGAGAGCTGGAGGACCGGGTGAAGGGTCTGCGCCTGGGGGCGGAGGACTACATCGTCAAGCCCTTCGAGCTGATGGAGCTGCTGGCCCGGGTGGAAACCGTCCTCCGCCGCTGCGGAAAGACAGGGCGGGTCCTCTCCCTGCCGCCGGACATTGAAATCGACACCGCCAGCCGCGTCGTGCGCCGGGCCGGGGCCCCCGTGGCCCTGACCGCCAAGGAGTACGATTTGCTGCTGCTCTTCCTGCAAAACAAAAACATCGCCCTCTACCGGGACCGGATCTATGAAAAGGTCTGGGGAGAGGAGTTTTTGGGGGACAGCCGGACCGTGGACCTCCACATCCAGCGGATGCGGAAGAAGCTGGGGCTGGAAAACCGGCTGGTGGCGGTTTATAAGGTGGGCTACCGGCTGGAGGTGTAGGGGGCTCTTCTTTTCGCGCCCCATTGCCAGAAAATGGCCTGACCAGGGGGGCAGGCCCCACGTCGGGCTGTCCGCTCCTGCCCAAAAGGAGGCTTTTTATGAGATTATTCTGGAAGCTCTTTTGCAGCATGGTCCTCATCACGGCCCTGGCCTGCTCCGCCGGGGGCTACGCCCTCATCAACGCCCAGTTTCGCGCCTCTTTGGACCGGGAGGTGGCGGCGCTGTACGAGGAAAACGACCTCCTCCGCTTCGCCCTGGCCCAGGAGCTGGCCTTCAACCCCCTGTACAGCCGGGAAGAGCTGGCCAAAGCCGCCGGGGGCATCAGCATCACCACCGGCCAGGGGCGGACGGTCTCCTTCCGCCTCAGCGACGAGGCGGGAACGGCCCTGGGCGGCAGCGGCGCGCTGCCGGTGGAGGCGGCGGGCCTCACCTCCCAGCTTCCCGCCGGGCAGCGGGGCTGGGTCATGAACGCCCTGGCCGACGGGCGGATTTACCTCCACGCCGCCAGCCCCCTGGCCCTGGAGGACGGCATCCTCTACCTGGAAAACTGCCGGGAGGTGGGAGAGCTGTTCCAATCCCGGTCGGAGCAGTACCGGAGCTTCTTCTCCTTGATGCTGGTCCTCACCGGGGCGGTGGGGGGCCTGTCCCTGGCGGTGGCCGCCATGCTGGCCCGGCCCCTGGCCCGCCTTTCCGCCGCCGCCCGGCGGATGGCGGAGGGAGAGCTCAGCCAGCGGGTCCGGGTGGACGGGGACGACGAGATCGCCCAGCTCTCCGCCGACTTCAACGTCATGGCCCACCGCATCCAGCGCCAGGTGGCGGAGCTGAAGGCCGCCCAGCGCCGCCAGGAGGACTTCATCGGCAGCTTTGCCCACGAGATCAAAACGCCCCTGACCTCCATCATCGGCTACGCCGACCTTCTCCGCTCCCGCCCGGCCACGGAGGAACAGGTCCGGGAGAGCGCCGGGTATATCTTCGGCGAGGGACGGCGGCTGGAGGCCCTGAGCCGGAAGCTGCTGGACCTCATCGTCCTGGGACGGCAGGACTTCCCCCTGCGGCCCGTGCCCCTGGACGCGTTCCTCCGCCGGGTGGCCGGGGCCATGGAGCCGCCCCTCCGGCAGGCGGGCATCCGGCTCACCCTCCAATCCCAGGCGGTGACGGCGCGGATGGAGCCGGATTTGATGGAGACCGTCTGCATGAACCTGCTGGACAACGCCCGGAAGGCCATGGAGGACGGCGGGGAGATTTTGCTGGAGGGCTTCGCCCTGGAGGATGGAAGCTGCTGCGTCCAGGTGACGGACCAGGGCAAGGGCATCCCGGCGGAGGAGCTGGAGCGGGTGACGGAGGCTTTTTACATGGTGGACAAGTCCCGCGCCCGGGCCCAGGGGGGCGCGGGGCTGGGGCTGGCCCTGTGCCGCCGGATTGTGGAGCTCCACGGCGGGGAGCTGGAAATTGAGAGC
>CASTQR010000311.1 GCA_949451265.1 uncultured Eubacteriales bacterium
TGAGGTCGCCGGAGAAGATCTCGGTGGCCGCCCCCGCCAGGGGGGAGTCCACATATACCTGGAAATCCGGGCGGGAGTGGACCAGCCCCTCCTCCTTGATGTGCCGGATGAAATACAGCAGCTCCTGGGTGCGGCCCACGGCGAAGGAGGGGATGATGAGATTGCCCCCCGCCGCCATAGTCTCGTCGATGACATGGGCCAGGTCGTCGGCGTAGTTGGGCTTCTCCTTCACGTTGTGGAGGCGGTCGCCGTAGGTGCTCTCCGTCACCACGTAGTCCGCCTCGGAGATGTACTGGGGGGCCCGGATGATGGGGGTTTTCCGGTTGCCGATGTCCCCGGAGAACACAATTTTTCTCGTTTCCCCTTGTTCGGTGAGCCACAGCTCCACGCAGGCGGAGCCCAGCAGGTGGCCCGCGTCGATGAACCGGGCCCGGATGCCGTCCGAGATCTCGATCTCCTGGCCGTACTCAACAGACACCACATGGCGCAAAGCCCGCTCCACGTCCACGATGGTATACAGCGGCTCCACCGGGGGCTTGCCCGCCCGGCGGCCCTTCTGGTTCTCATAGGCGGCGTCGCTCTCCTGGATGTGGGCGGAGTCCCGCAGCATGATGTCCAGCAGCTGGGCCGTCAGCCGGGTGCAGTAGATGTTCCCCCGGAAGCCCTGCTTCACCAGCAGGGGGATGCGGCCCGAGTGGTCGATGTGGGCGTGGGTGACCACCATATCGTCGATGAGGGAGGGGGCGAAGTCCAGCTCGGAATTGTCCCGCTCATCCCGGCCCTGCTGGAGGCCGCAGTCCACCAGCACCTTGTGGCCGTTGGCCTCCACGCAGTGGCAGCTGCCGGTGACCGCCTTGGCCGCGCCAAAAAAGGTCAATTTCATCAAAAAACACCTCGATTCTCTATTCTGCATTGTGCAGGTTCTCTAATGGCATTGTATAACAGGCGGGGGGAAATGTAAAGGGCTTCCGGCAAACTTTTGGGTGGACGGGCGAAAAAAAGGGGCGCGAAAGCGGCGGAGGCCCCGCCCCCGGCAATCCGGGGAAATTTTTTGCCTGCCGCCGGGTTCCCGCCTGGTTCCCGTTGACGGAGGCGGCCGGGGATGCTACAATACAGGGAAAGGCCGTCAGGCCAAACCGTTTGGGAGATGATGGAATGTTCAACCTGTTCAAGAAAAAGGCGGACGCCGCCCCGGAGGAGCGGTTGGCCGCCTGCCTGCAAAAGAAGGACTACGCCGGACTGGCCCGGGCATACTACGACATGGGGAAGGCCGCCCTGTCCGCCGGGGACGAGGGCAAGGCCATGCTGTGGTTCGGCCGGGCGGACACCGTCTACAGTGCGCGGGACGACGTATATGATAAGGTGGGGGAGAAGATCACCGAGGACTGCTCCGACAAAATCGGGGAGCTGGAGGAAGCCCCCCTTCTGTCGAACCAGATCGAGGAGGAGATCACAGACCGGATCAACGGCATGGACGACGCCCAGGTGCGGGTGTGGTCGCTGCTGGCCCTGGCCCGGTTTGTACCCGTGGCCAACAGGCTGGGGAGCCTGCCCGGCTGCCAGGTTCTGGGCAGGCTGGAGAAGTGCCTGGACCTGGCGGTCCAGTCCTTCCAAAGCCCCATCACGCCGGACGAGTTCGACTTCATCGGCGGCGTGTCCGGCGAGCTGGCGGAGCTGGCCGATTTGGAGTGCTTCTTCGCCGGGGGCGAGGTGCCCTGCGGGGCGGGCGCGCCCTTACAGGTGTTCGATCTGAACGGTCTGGCCATGCTGCTGAATATAGAGGCCTTCTTTGACGGCCACCTCCACACCCTGGCGGGCGACCCGGTGAAGGACCAGGGGGAGATGATCCCCTGCGCCCTGGTGCCCGACTACTGGATCCGCACCGCGGGGGGCGATCTCCGGCAGATCCCCCAGGTGAAGGCGGAGCTGGACCGGATCTGGGCCGACCTGGAATTTGTCCG
>CASTQR010000312.1 GCA_949451265.1 uncultured Eubacteriales bacterium
TTACTTTTGCCCTCATTGCCATCCTTATTAGAAGATTTTAAACAGGCTCTTATACATCTCCTCCACCTCTCTCTCGCGGCGTCCCCTCCCCGCCCTGGGGCGGAGGCGGGACGGTCTGATCCTCCGGCCGCTCCGGCAGCCGGAGGGTGACGGTGGTGCCCTGCCCCGGGGCGCTGCGCACCGTCAGGCCGTAGCCCTCCCCGAAGCTCAATTGCAGCAGGCGGTGGATGCTCCACAGCCCCACGTGGCGGAAGGGCTCGTCCTCCTTTTCCCGGCCCGCCCCGTCCAGCAGGCGCTGAAGCTGTTCCTCCTCCATGCCCACCCCGTCGTCGGAGATGGAGATCAGCAGGTCGGCACCGTCCCCGTCCCGCTGGATGTCCGCCCACAGGCGGCCCACGCCGCCGTTGGGCTCGATGCCGTGGAAGATGGCGTTTTCCGCCAGGGGCTGGAGGGTGAAGCGGGGGATCAGATAGTCCCGCCAGCCGTCCTCCGGTTGGGGCATCTCCAGCGTAATGGTCCCGCCGTAGCGGTAGCGCTGGATGGTGAAGTAGTCCTCCAGCAGGGCGAACTCCTCCTCTAAAGGCACCAGCTTCCGGGTGCCCTTGGACACGCTTTTCAGCAGCCGGGACAGGGCGGTCACCATCTCCGCCACGCCGGGGGCGTGCTGGATGGTGGCCATCCACTTGATGCTGTTCAGGGTGTTGTAGATGAAGTGGGGGCTGATCTGGCTCTGGAGCATCCGGTATTCCGGCTCCAGCCGCTGCTTTTCGTCCTCCAGGCGGCTGTCCATCAGGGAGGACACGCTCCGGGAGAGCTGGTTGATCCCCCGGCCCACGTCCCCCAGCTCGTTGTCCCACTCAATGGAGGGGTTGGGGTCGAACCGGCCCCGGCCCACCTCCTCCATCTGCTTTTGCAAAGCCCCGATGGGGGCGGCCACCGTCCGGTGGAGGAGGGCCGCCATCCCCAGGCCCATCACCAGCACCAGGATCAGGCTGGCCAGGGCGGGCCCGCCCAGCAGGGACAGGGGTCGCCCAATGCCCTGGGTGGGGATGACCTGGGCCAGGTAGAGCTGGTGGACGCCCAGGGGCAGGCCACCACGCTGCATTCCTGCCCGTCCAGCACGGCGGAGTAGAGCAGGGTGCCCTCGTCCAGGGCGTCCCCGGCCTCCAGCTCCGGCTCGGGGAGCTGATCGGCGCCGCCCAGGCACACCAGGGCGTCCCCCTCCACCCGGTAGAGCTGATCCCCCATGATCCAGCACAGCCAGGAGCCGTCCTCCCCGCCGAAGCCCTTCAGCGCCCCGGTGATGAGGGCGGGGGACACGGATAAGTAGATCCGGGCGGTTCCCCCGCTGCCGTTGGAGATAGACCGGGCCACGGGAATGCCCGTCATGGGCGCGCCGGACTGCATCAGGGGGTCGTCCGCCAGCCGGTCCCATTGGACGGGTTCCTCCCCCTCCCCCATGCCGGGGAACAGGGCGGCGTTGGCTCCGTTCACCGCCCGGGACTGGGAGGTGGCGGTGCCCAGCATGATGGTGCGCCCGCTGCTGGTGACGATGAGGAACCGCTGGATGTAGGACGCGGTGCGCATGGCCCCGTACCGGTTGGAGATGAAGGGGTAGGCGGTGTGGGCCAGGGTGCCCGGGGAGAAGTCGGAGAACAGGGCGGTGCGGGCGGTGTAGTTCAGGGCGCACCAGGTGGGCAGGGCGTCGATCTCCAAAATGTCCTGCCGGATGCCGTCGGCGGCGGCCTGGACGGCGTACTCCGCCGACTGGATCACCGAGCGGCGCAGCTGATCCCGCAGGGACCGGGCGCTGGTGGCCACGATGATCCCCGCCGCCAGCAGGGTGAACAGGATGGCCAGGGCCAGCACCCGGGCCTGTATGCCGAACCGCGTCGGGCCGGTTTTCCCCGTCCGGGCCACAGCGCCCCCTCCCTTCCTGTCATTCTGAACCTATCA
>CASTQR010000313.1 GCA_949451265.1 uncultured Eubacteriales bacterium
CTTGCCTCAGCGCAAGATAGATGATAACAAATACTGCGAGATTTGTCAACACCTTTTTTCATTTTTTAGAAAAATTTTTGCGGCCCCACTCCAACCGGAAAGGGGCCGCATGCTTACGAGCGCTTCCAGGCGCTGCTACTGAACAGCACCAGAATGGGGTACATCTCCAGCCGCCCCAGGATCATGGCGAAAGAGAGCACCAGCTTGCTCAGCACGGAGAAAGCGGAGAAGTTCCCCGCCGGCCCTACCAGCTCCAGGCCGGGGCCCACATTACTAATGCAAGTGATGACGGCGGTGAGGGTGGTGCCGAAGGAGAAGTTGTCGAGTCCGACCACGATAGCCATGCCAAACACCAGGAACAGATTGACGATAAAGTAGCACTGTGCGGTACGGATTGCCCCCTCGGACACCGGCGCTCCGTCCAGCCGCACGATAGACACCGCACGGGGGTGGATGATGGAGCGCACCTCCCGACGGGCGGAGCGTATCAGGATCAGGATGCGCCCGCACTTAATGCCGCCGCCGGTGGACCCGGCGCAGGCGCCGATAAAGGTGAGCACCACCAGCAGCATTTTGGAGAACTCCGGCCACAGGTCATAGTTGGCGGAGGAGAACCCGGTGGTGGACACGATGGATGCCACCTGGAAGGCCGCGTACCGCACACACTCGCCCACGCCCTGATAAAAATCCCTCAGGTTCCAGGCGATGGCGGCGATGGACACTGCCACCATAATGAGGAAGAACCGCAGCTCGTCGCTTTTCAACGCCTGCCGGGCCTTGCCGGTGAGCATGAGGAAGTAGATGGAGAAGTTGACGGAGAACAGCAGCATGAACACCGTGATGATGATTTCAATGGCGGGGCTCGCGTAAGAACCGATGGAGGCGTTCATGCGGGAAAAGCCGCCGGTGCCTGCGGTGGACATGGCGTGGGTGATAGAGTCGTACCAATCCATCCCCGCAATGCGCAGACACAGTACCTCCAGCACCGTGAGAGCCAGATAAATGCCATACAGGATTTTGGAGGACTGGGACGCCCGGGGCACCAACTTGCTCTTCACCGGTCCGGGGCTCTCCGCCCGGATGAGGAAGTTGGAACTGATACCCAGAAAGGGCAGCAGCGCCGCGGTGAGGATTAGCACCCCCATACCCCCTAGCCAGTGGGTGAAGGACCGCCAGAACAGCAGGCCCATGGGCAGCCCTTCAATGGCGGTGAGGATGGTGGCCCCGGTGGTGGTAAAGCCGGAGATGGTTTCAAAAAAGCAGTCCACATAGGACCCGAATTGCCCGGAAAACCAGAAGGGCAGCGCCCCGAACGCCCCGAACAGGACCCAAATGAGGCCTACGGTGAAGAAGCCTTCCCGGGCGAAAAAGTCTGTCTTGGGCTTGAAGAAAAACACCGGCACGGCGGCCGCAGCCAGCACCAGCAGGATGGCGCACAGGAAGGGGATGGGGCTCTCCCCGTAGAGCAGGGCCACCCCCATAGGGATGAGCATAGCCGCGGCCTCAATGAACAATGTGAAGCCGGTGATGCGCAGCACCAGTTTGAAATTCATAGGCCGACGCCCTCATAGATGTCGTTCAAGTCCAGAATGCCGCTGTCCCGGGCGATGACGATGACGTCGTCCCCGCGCTCCAGGCAGGTGGAGCCCTCGGGGATGATAACCTTGTTTCCCCGGACAATGACGGCGATCAGGATGCCCTCCCGGAGCTTCAGATCCTTCAGCGGCACCTTCAGATTCCTGGTGGCAGGGGAGACGAGAAACTCCATGGCCTCCGCCTTTCCCCCGGCGATGCGGTACAGGGCGTTCATCACCGTGCCCTTGGAGTTCTGGAGCCCCCGGATGAAGCGCAGAATCAGCCCCGCCGTGGCCAGCTTGGGGGATACCACCGACTCCACTCCGGCGGACCGGGCGATGGCGGTGTAGTTCTGGCGGCTGGACTTGGCCACCACCT
>CASTQR010000314.1 GCA_949451265.1 uncultured Eubacteriales bacterium
CCTTGGCGGTGAGAATCAGCTCCATGGCCTTGGAGATGCCCACGATCCGGGGCAGCCGCTGGGTGCCGCCGAAGCCGGGGGTGATACCCAGGCCCACCTCGGGCTGGCCGAACTTGGCCTTCTCGGAAGCAAGGCGGATGTCGCAGGACATGGCCAGCTCGCAGCCGCCGCCCAGGGCAAAGCCGTTCACCGCCGCGATCACGGGCTTGGACAGGTTCTCCAGCCGCAGGAACACGCCGCCGCCGTGGACGCCGAACTTCTTGCCGTCCCGGGCGGAGAAGCCCTTCATCTCGCCGATGTCCGCGCCCGCCACGAAGGAGCGGCCCGCGCCGGTGAGGATAACGGCGTGGACGGCGTCGTCGGCCTCCACCTTGGTGATGGCCTCGTCCAGGTCGCTCAGCACCTGGCTGTTCAGCGCGTTCAGCGCCTCCGGGCGGTTGATGGTCAGAATGGCCACCGCGCCCTGCACTTCATAGTTCACAAATGACATCAGATTGCCTCCTTAAAAATGTAATCTCAGTGGCAGTTGGCTTTGGGGAGCGCCCCGCCGCCCGGCCCCTCCGGCAAGTTCGCTATTTTTTTAACAAGCCAGGGGAAAAGGGTTGCGGCAATGAGCCGCGGCGGTGTCCGCCGGCCCTGCCGCGTTGGGTGGAGGGGGATTCCCGTGAATCCTCACATAGTATACCGCCTTTCCCCCACTATTGCAAGGTGTTTTTGCTGGGATATGCACAGTTTTTGCAAAAAATATCCGGGTGTTTTGGGGAGAACGGCGGCAAAGCGAACCGCCGCTTCCAGTTGCTGGAAGCGGCGGTTTTCCCTGTCAGAACAGCCCCGCCAGCCACTGGGCCAGCGGTATGTAGGCGATGGGCAGGAACATGGCGGGCAGCATATTGCCCACCTTCACCCGTTCCTTCCCCAGCCCCAGCATATTGATGGCGATGCCTACGATGAGCGCGCCCCCCGCGGCGGTCATCTCCGTGATCACGGCCTCGGGCAGGCAGGGCCCCAGCCACCCCGCCAGCAGGGTGATTCCCCCCTGGTAGATCAGCAGCGGGATGGCGGAGAAGGCCGTCCCAATCCCCATGGTGGCGGCGAAGGAGATGGAGGTCACCCCGTCGATGACTCCCTTGGACACGATGATCTCGTAGTTGTGGTTCAGCCCCGCCTCGATGGAGCCGGTGATGGCCATGGCCCCCACGCAGAACAGCAGGGAGGCGTTCACAAACCCCTCCGCGAAGCGGCCCCCGCCCTCCCCTTTGGCGAACCGGGCCCGGAGCAGATCCCCGGCCCCCTCCAGGCGGCGCTCGATGTCCACGGCGTTCCCCAGCACGGTGCCCAGCACCATGCACACGATGACGCACAGCATATCCTGGGTGCCCAGCACATTGCTGATCCCGATGCCCAGCACGCACAGGCCCAGGGCCTGGGTCAGAATTGCCATCAGCTTCTCGCTGATGAGGTTTTTGAACAGCAGGCCGGCGGCGCTCCCCGCCAGCACTAAGAATACGTTGATGATGGTAGCTAACATGGCGCTTGCTTCTTCGCGGCGAAGTATGCCCTGGTCTGGGCGGCGTTGTCCAGGATGGCCGCCCGCAGCTCGTCCACGCCTGAAAACTTCCGCTCCCCCCGGAGCTGCTTGTGAAGCTCCAGCCGGAGGCTCCGCCCGTACAGGTCGCCGCTGAAGTCCAGGATCCACGGCTCCACCGTCACCCCCGTCCCGGAGGCATTCACCGTGGGGCGCACCCCCACGTTGGTCACCGCCAGGTAGGGCCCCTCCCCCGGCAGGTGTTGGGGGCCGGAGGGCTCGTGGTTGTCGGGCCAGACGGGCAGCACCTCCACCTTCGCCGCGTACACCCCGAAGCCCGGGGCGATCACCCCCGGCGGAATCAGCAGGTTGGCGGTGGGGGTGCCCAGGGTGCGGCCCAGCTCGCTGCCGTGGA
>CASTQR010000315.1 GCA_949451265.1 uncultured Eubacteriales bacterium
TGGTGGTGGAGCAGGGGGACAAGGCCCTGCTCATCGACAAGCACGCCGCCCACGAACGGGCCAACTTCGACCGCCTGAAGGGGTCGGACTACCGGCCCATGGTGCAGGAGCTGCTGACCCCCGTCACCTTCTCCCCGCCGCCGGAGGAGCGGCAGATCCTGCTGGAACAGACCGAGCTGCTGGCCCGGTTCGGCTTTGACGTGGAGGAGTTCGGCTCCAGCGCCCTGGCGGTGCGGGCCGCGCCGGACTATTTGGAGGCAGGGGACATCGAGGGGGCTTTGTCCGAGCTGGCCCGCCGCCTGCGGGTGACGGGGACGGCGGATCCCGCCGCCGCCCGGGACGAGCTGCTGCACACCATGGCCTGCAAGGCAGCCATCAAGGGCGGCTGGCGCAGCGGGGGGGCGGAGCTGGAGGAGGCGGCCCGGCTGGTGATGAGCGGGGAAGTGAAGTACTGCCCCCACGGCAGGCCGGTGGCCATCGAGCTGACAAAGAAGCAGCTGGAGAAGCAGTTCAAGCGGGCATAGGAGGAGCCATGGACGGGATGACATACGCCCCGCTGACGGGGGAGAATTTCGGGCCCCGTTCGCTGGACAAATTTGTCCGCCGCCAGCACGTGAGGGAGTGCTGGCGGCGGGAGGGCGGGACGCTGGTGCTGCGCCCGGCGGAGTATGTGGAGACGTGGACGGTGGCGGAGCGCCGGGGGATGGCGGGGGCGGTGCTGGCCCACGTGAACACCGGGGGCGCGGCCTTCGGGGCCTTTGCCGCCGGGGAGGCGGTGGGCTTCGCCGCCCTGTCCGGGAAGCGGCTGGGAAGCCGGGGGCAGTACGCCGACCTGAACCTGTTCTACGTGTCCGGGCCCTTCCGGGGCCGGGGGATCGGCGGGGCGCTGTTCCGCCTGGCCTGCGCCGAGGCCAGGGGATGGGGGGCGGAAAAGCTGTATATCTCCGCCCACTCCGCCGCCGAGGTCATCGCCGTTTACCGGGCGCTGGGCTGCGTGGAGGCGGAGGAGATCGACCCCCGCCACGCGGCGGAGGAGCCTTATGACGTGCAGATGGAATTTTTACTGTGATTAGGATAAGCCTGACGGTTATCGGCCTGTTCGGCAGGGAAAAAAGCCTTGCATTTTATCCCGGTAAAGTGTATAATGTCCCCAATCCAAACGCAGCGAGGTACTTCACCATGACCCTCTCCCACGCCCGCAGGTTTGCCGCCGCTTACGGCTGGATCCGATTTACCGGGTTCGGCTTTTTCGGCGCGCCGTCGCGGGCTGTGTGAGCGAGGGGGCGGAACGCCCCGCCTGTCTGGGGATCTGATGGAAGCTCATGGCCCGCCCGCTGCGGCCCATGGGCTTTTTGCTTTGAAAGGGAGTTGTTTGTATGGTTATTGTCATGAAACCCGGCGTAAGCCAGGAAAAAATCCAGGCCCTGGTGGCGGCCCTGGAAAAAGACCACGGCGTCACCGTAGGGATCACCAACGGGGTAGGCTGTTCCATCCTGGGCCTGGTGGGGGACACCGCCCACATCGACATGGACAAGCTCACCATGAACGACGATGTGGAGCGGGTCATGCGGGTGCAGGAGCCCTACAAGAAGGCCAACCGCAAGTTCCACCCGGAGGACACGGTGGTGGACGTGTCCGGCGTGCCCATCGGCGGCGGGACGGGCTTCGCCGTCATCGCCGGCCCCTGCTCGGTGGAGAGCGAGGAGCAGATCGTGGGCGTGGCCCGGGACGTGAAGGAGGCGGGGGCCTCCCTGCTGCGGGGGGGCGCGTTTAAGCCCCGCACCTCCCCCTACTCCTTCCAGGGCATGGGGGCGGACGGCCTGGAGCTGCTGCTGGAGGCCAAGGCGGACACCGGCCTGCCCATCGTGTCCGAGCTGATGGCCCCCCGGTACTGCGAGCTGTTCGAGGAAAAGGTGGATCTGGTGCAGATCGG
>CASTQR010000316.1 GCA_949451265.1 uncultured Eubacteriales bacterium
TTCATGAATACCATCAACATCGTGGGCTCCGGCCTTACCGCCCAGCAGCTCCGGCTGGACATCGTGGCGGAGAACGTGACAAATTCCCAGACCACCCGCACGGAAAACGGCGGGGGGGCGTACCGCCGCAAAATGGTGGTGTTCGAGGCCGTCAGCGGCCGGGACACCTTCCGGGACGCCATGGCCAGGGCCTCGGCCCGGGCGGTGCCCAACGGCAGCGCGAACCCCACCGCCGGAGGCGTGCGGGTGACGCAGATCATGGAGGACGAGGAGACCCCCATGAAAATCGTCTACGACCCCACCCACCCCGACGCCGACGAGGAGGGCTACCTGGAGATGCCCAACGTGGACATGGTGAAGGAGATCGCCGACGCCATGGCCGCCTCCCGGGCCTACGCCTCCAACGTCACCGCGTTCAACACGCTGAAATCCGTCCTGTCCAGCGGGCTGGAGATCGGGCGGTAACCACTACCCTGCGTAAAGGAGAGGAATCCCTATGAGTACAATTCTGAACGGCGTGAACAGCGCCGCCGCCCTGGGCAGCATGGCGGGGCTCACCCCCGCCCAGCGGATGGCCGCCCTGGAGAAGGCCAAGGCCGCCCAGTCCGGGCAGGTCGAGGAGACCGGCCGCGGGGGCGAGAGCATGTTCGGCTCCATCTTCAATTCCCTGATCCAGAACGTGAAGGACACCGACGCGGAGTTTGTCAACGCCCAGTACCTGCTGGCTACCGGACAGCTGGACAACCCCGCCCAGGTGGGCATCGCCGCCTATAAGGCGGAGATCTCGGTGAGCCTCCTGCTGCAAATGCGCGATCGGGCGCTGACCGCGTATAACGAGCTGAGGAACATGAACGTGTGATAAGCACGGCTTCTTAGGAGAACATACGCGGAGAGCGGGGTCGATGGCACTTGAACAAGGAGAAGCTGAAGGGCTATCTTGAGAAGGTCAAGACAGCCCTGGGAAAGGTTTCTAAAAAAATATGGATCCTGCTGGCGGTCATTGTAGTGGTGGCCGTGGCCGCGGTGATCCTGCTCTATAACAACCGGCCCTACGCCGTCCTCATCGACGGGGCCAACAACGAGGAGACCAGCACGGTGCTGAGCTGGCTGGGGGAAAAGGGCGTGACCGACTACCGCATGGAGGGGACGGGCACCATCCTGGTGCCTCAGTCCATGGCGGTGGGGCTGAAGGCCGAGCTCCTCCAGGAGCAGTATTCCCAGAGCAAGTCCTCCTTCAGCGGGTACTTTGAGCGGGTGGGCGCCCTGTCCACCCAGTACGACCGGCGGGTGGCCAAGCTGGAGGCCCTCCAGGAGGAGATCCGGAGCACCATCCGGCAGTTCCCCGGCGTGCGGGACGCCAGCGTGAACATCAACGAGGGCGAGGACCGGGGCTATGTGCTGGACACCAACAAGGTGGTGAACGCCACCGCCACCGTCATGCTGACCATGGAAAAGGGCAAGATGCTGGACGCAGGGCAGGCCAACGCCATCCGCAACTACATCTCCCACAGCGTGGCGGGGCTGGAGCCGGAGAACGTGTCCATTGAGGACACCATCGGCAACGATTACAACTCGACCATCGGCGGGGGCGGGAACGCCACCACCGACTCCGCCTTGAAGCTCCAGCTGGAGCGGGAGTGGGAAAACCGCATCCGTACCGCCATCATCAGCTTCCTCACCGACGTCTACGGCGAGGGGAACGCCACCGCCCTGGTGCGGTGCAATGTGGAGCTGGGGAACAAGACCATCAACAAGCACGAGGTGGAGCTGCCCGAGTTCGCCCAGGACGGAAGCACCGGCGGGCGGGGCATCGTCGGCAGCGAGTTTTACGCCTTCACCTTCAACACCCCTGACAACGGCGCGACGGGCGGCGTGGTGGGCACCCCCTCCAACGCCCAGCTTCCCACCTATGTGGAGC
>CASTQR010000317.1 GCA_949451265.1 uncultured Eubacteriales bacterium
AGGAATACAAGCTGTCCCAGATGTGGAAGTCCCCCAACGGCACCATCCGGGCCATATTGGACGGCACCGTGTTCCGGGCCCCCATCATGGTACGGGGCTTAAACCCGGTGGTGAAGAACTGGCAGGCCCCCATCACCATCGCCCGCCACGCCTTTGGGGACGTGTATAAGGCGGCGGAGCTCAAGATCCCCGGCCCCGGCACGGCGGAGCTGGTGTTCACCGCCGCCGACGGCGCCGTAACCCGGGAGCCCATCCACACCTTCGACGGCCCCGGCATCTTGCAGGGACAGTTTAACGTGGAGGCGTCCATCGCCTCCTTCGCCCGCTCCTGCTTCCAGTTTGCCCTGGACACGAAGCAGGATCTGTGGTTCTCCACCAAGGACACCATCTCCAAGAAGTACGACCACACCTTCAAGGATATCTTCGCGGACATCTACGAGGGCGAGTACAGGGCCAAGTTTGAGGAAGCGGGGATCACCTACTTCTATACCCTCATCGACGACGCGGTAGCCCGGGTGATCCGTTCCAAGGGCGGCTTTATCTGGGCCTGCAAGAACTACGATGGCGATGTCATGAGCGACATGGTGTCCACCGCCTTCGGCTCGTTGGCGATGATGACCTCGGTGCTGGTGTCCCCAGACGGGAACTACGAGTACGAGGCCGCCCACGGCACCGTCACCCAGCACTATTACCGCCACCTGAAGGGGGAGCAGGTGTCCACCAACCCCATGGCCACCCTGTTTGCCTGGACGGGGGCGCTGGCCAAGCGGGGCGAGCTGGACGGTTTGCCGGAGCTGTCCGCCTTCGCCCGGAAGATCGAGAAGGCCGCCATCGATACCATCGAGAGCGGCGTCATGACCGGCGATCTGGTGGGGCTGTGGGAGGGGGAGGCCAAGGCCCGGAAGGTGACCGGGCTGGAGTTCCTCCGGGCCATCCGGGAGCGCATTTCATAATCGTAGGGGAGGGGCTTGCCCCTCCCGCCTCTCCCAGATACAGATCATTCGCCGCGGGAGGGCCAAGGCCCTCCCCTACAGAAAGACAGGTGGATTATTCATGGTCTATTTCCTCACCAGCAACCCCTGCCTGCCCGACTTCCCGGCACTGAACCCGGCAAACGGCTTTGTGGACGAGCTGCAAAAGGCTTTGCCGAAAACCTGCCGCGCCCTGTTCATCTCCTCTGACCCGGACGATGATGCCAACCTCCGCCGGTTTGCGGAGGGTATGGAGCGCGGTTTCGCTGAGATCGGCATCCGGTTTGCCGAACTCTCCCTGCTGTTCCGGGAAACCCAGGATGAGTGCGGTTATCTGCTCACCCACTCCGATGTGGTTTTCCTGTGCGGCGGGCACGTCCCCACGCAGAACGCATTCTTTCAGGAGATCGATCTGCGGGAGGAGCTTAGAAGCTGGGACGGCGTTCTGGTGGGCGTCAGCGCGGGCACCATGAACTGCGAGGAGCTGGTCTACGCCCCGCCCGAGGAGGAGGGCGAGGCCGTCGACCCAAACTACCAGCGGTTCTACCCCGGCCTGGGCCTGACCAGGCATATGATTTTCCCCCACTTCCAGGACACCCGGTACGAGGTGGTGGACGGCCTGCCCACCCTGGAGAGCAGCCTCCTGCCCGACAGCATGGGGCGGAGCATCTACGCCCTGGTGGACGGCAGCTTCCTCCTGGGCAAAGACGGAGGCGAGGAGCTGCGGGGCGAGGCGTACCTCATCGAAAACGGCGTCCTCACTCAGATCAGCCGGGAGGGCGATGTGATTCCGCTGTAGCCCCTCCCCCTGCCCCGCCGAAACAGCATGACAAAGCCCCCGGACAGCCAGTCCGGGGGCTTTCTTTCTTCAGGTTCAGTCCGCGTCCACGCCCAGCTCCCGCAGCCGGAGCCGCAGGTGGGCCGGGTCGCCGTGGTAGATCAC
>CASTQR010000318.1 GCA_949451265.1 uncultured Eubacteriales bacterium
GCTACGGGGCCCTGCTCCACCCCTTCGTGGACTCCAAGGGCAACTTCGGCAAGGTTTACTCCCGGGACATGGCCTGGGCCGCCAGCCGGTACACGGAGGCCAAGCTCTCCCCCATCTGCCAGGAGCTCTTCCGGGACCTGGACCAGGACGCGGTGGACTTTGTGGACAACTACGACAACTCCATGAAGGAGCCCGCCCTGCTGCCCACCACCTTCCCCAACATCCTGGTCTCCGCCAACCAGGGCATCGCCGTGGGCATGGCCAGCCAGCTGTGCGGCTTCAACCTCTCCGAGGTCTGTGACACCACGGTGGCCTACCTCAAAAACCCGGACTGCGACATCTCCGCCACCCTCCTGGGCCCCGACTTTCCCACCGGCGGGGAGATCATCTACGATCAGTCCGCCCTGGAGGAGGTCTACCGCACCGGCCGGGGCTCCATCAAGATCCGGGGCAAATACCGCTACGTGAAGAGCGAGAACGTGGTGGAGATCTACGAGATCCCCTACACCACCACCACGGAGAACATCATGGACAAGGTCTCCGAGCTCATCAAGGCCGGCAAGCTCAAGGAAGTGAGCGACATGCGGGACGAGACGGATCTGAGCGGCCTGAAGCTGGCCATTGACCTCAAGCGGGGCGTGGACCCGGAGAAGCTGATGGCCAAGCTCTTCCGGTCCACCACCCTCCAGGACGCGGTGAGCTGCAACTTCAACGTCCTGGTGGCGGGCACGCCCCGGGTCATGGGGGTGCGCTCCCTGCTGGAGGAGTGGTGCTCCTGGCGGACGGAGTGCGTGCGGCGGCGGGTGTACTTCACCCTGAACAAGAAGCGGGACAAGCTCCACCTCCTCAAGGGCCTCAAGCGGATCCTGCTGGACATCGACAAGGCCATCCGCATCATCCGGGAGACGGAGGAGGAGGCCGAGGTGGTGCCCAACCTGATGATCGGCTTTGGCATCGACCAGATCCAGGCGGAGTACGTGGCGGAGATCCGCCTGCGCAACATCAACAAGGAGTACATCCTCAAGCGGGTGCGGGAGGAGGAGGCCCTGCGGGACGAGATCGAGGACCTGGAGGACCTGGTCAACAGCCCCGGCCGGGTGAAAAAGCTCATCATCCGGGAGCTGGAGGACGTGAAAAAGAAGTACGGCCAGCCCCGGCTCACCACCATCGTCTATGAGCACGAGCTCCCCGCCTACGACGAGACCGAGGACACGCCGGACTACCCGGTGACCGTCTTCCTCTCCCGGGAGGGGTACTTCAAGAAGATCACCCCCCAGTCCCTGCGCATGGCGGACACCCAGAAGTACAAGGACGGGGACGGCCCGAGCCAGAGCTTTGAGACCACCAGCCGGGCGGAGGTCATGTTCTTCACCAACCGGCAGCAGGTGTACAAGTGCCGCCTGAGCGACTTTGACGACGCCAAGGCCAGCGTCCTGGGGGACTACCTGCCCAGCAAGCTGGGCATGGATCCGGAGGAGGCGGTGGTGCGCATGGTCCTGCCGGGGGACTACAGCGGCGCGCTGCTGTTCTTCTTTGAGAACGGTAAGGCCGCCCGGGTGGATCTGACCGCCTACGCCACCACCTCCAACCGCCGCCGGCTCACGGGGGCCTACAGCGACAAGAGCCCCCTGGCGGCGCTGCTGCACCTGAAGGAGGACCGGGAGCTGGCCCTGTTCTCCTCAGACAGCCGAGTCCTTATCTTTAATACCGCCCTCCTCTCCCCCAAGGCCACCCGGTCCACCCAGGGGGTGCAGGTGATGGCCCTCAAGGCCAGGCACCGTCTGACGGAGGCGGCGGCGGTGGAGGACACCGCCCTGACCAACCTGCCCCGGTACCGCTGCCGGACCATCCCCGCCGCCGGAGCCCTGCTCCGGGAGGAGGACGGGGAGCAGCTGAGATTGCTGTA
>CASTQR010000319.1 GCA_949451265.1 uncultured Eubacteriales bacterium
CGCCCTTGCCGTGGCAGCTCAGCTCGCTCATCTGGCTGTCGGCGAACTCCTCCAGAGAGTTGCGGCCGTAGCCGGTGGCTAAGATGAAGGACATCTCCTCCCGGGTCTTGCCGGCCTCCTGGAGCACCTGGTCAATGGCCCGCTGAGGCCCGCTGGTGCCCGCCCCCACGTCGATGAGGGACTTGGCGACAATCTCCTTGCCGTCGGCCAGCATGATGCACTTGGAGGCGGTGGAACCGATGTCGATTCCCAGGGTGTAGATACTCATATGGTTGTTTCTCCTTGTGATTCTTGTGGGCCTGCGTAGGGACGCATCACGATGCGTCCGCCCTATTATTCCATTCCGGAACAGGTGCATGATACGGATATTTCATGCGGACGCTTCATGAAGCGTCCCTACATGGGTGCGTATGTAGGGGCCGAAGACCCCGGCGGCCCGTTCTCACAGGCCTCCGCAGGAACCCGGAAACGGCGCGCCGGGTCGTCGCGCCCTACACACAAATTGCTCACATCTTATTTATGCCCGTCCTCGTAATCCTTGATAGTCCTGGGCAGGAGCATCTGGTGGAAGGGGCAGATGGAGGCGGGGTTCTGGTAGCAGGAGTCGGCGAAGGCCACGATGTAGTTGCGCATCATGGGCATATCCACCACCTCGTCCACCAGGCCGGCCTGGGCGCAGAACAGGGGCTGAGACTTCACGTTGTAGTCGTCGATGAGGGCGTTCATCTTGTCGATGGTGGGCTGGAGGTCCTTGCCCGCCTTCTGGTCCTTGGCCAGACGGCCGGTGTACATGGCGTTGGCGGCGGTCTTGCCGTTCATGACGTTGATCTCGGTGGCCGCGGTGCCCAGAGAGAAGGCGTTGTTGTCGTTGCCCTGGGGGCCGCCCAGGACGTAGTGGGCGGCGGCGGTGCCCCGGCGGAGGGTAATCTCCATCATGGGCAGGCCGGAGGACTGGATGGAGTAGATCAGGGACTGGCCCAGGCCCAGCAGCTCGGCGACCTCGGCGTCGTCGCCCACGTCGATGCCGGTGGTGTCCTGAATCCACACCATGGGCAGGCGGTCACGGGCGCAGAGGGTGACGAACTCGTTCATCTTAATCAGGCCCTGGCGGTACAGCTTGCCGCCCGCGCCCATAGCCTGGCCGTACTTGGCCATCTTATACTCGGGGTAGTTGGGGAAAATGCCCTGCTGGTTGGCCACCACGCCCACCAGCAGGCCGTCCACCTTGGCGATGCCGGTGATCATCTCGGGGCCGTAGCCCTTCTTATACTCCATGAACTGGCTGCCGTCGAACAGGCGGCCCAGGACGGAGTACATGTCGTAGGGGCGGTTCTTGTTGTTCAGCACCAGGTCATACAGCTCCACGTCGGACATGGCGGGAGACTGGGGGGTGTCAACCCGGAAGAACTCCAGGTCGAAGGTGGGCAGCATGTCAACATACTTCTTGATGCCGGCGATGACCCCCTCCTGCTCGGTGTACACCTCGCGGAAGAAGCCGGTCTCGCCGTAGTGGATGGAGACGGACCCGGGAGGGTCGGCCCGCAGGCCCTTGGTGGCCTCGATCTGGGCCAGGGCGGCCTCCATGTCCACGTGGGGCTTGGGGTTCATGCCGCCCACGATGCCCGCGCCGCCCACGGCCATGTTGGCCTTCTGGTGGGCCACCAGCACGGTGGGGGAGATGGAGTGGTAGCCGCCGCCGGCGGGGTTGGTGCCGTGGATGCCCACGATGACGGGGATGCCCATCTGGTTCAGCTCAGAGTTGCGGTAGAAGGGGGTGCCGCCGCCCCGGCGGTTGGGGTACACCTTCTCCTGCTTGTCCAGCTCCACGCCGGCGCACTCCAGCAGGTAGATCAGGGGGATGCGCAGCCGCTTGGCGGTGTCGCTGCCCCGGAGCAG
>CASTQR010000320.1 GCA_949451265.1 uncultured Eubacteriales bacterium
TGTGGTAGCTCCCCACCAGCCCCGCCAGGTTGAAGGTCTTGGAGGGGGCGTACAGCGCCGCGGTGCGGTTCCGGGCGTCACTGCTGATACTCTGGGTGGGGATGTGCTTATGGTTCCCCAGGGTGAGATCCGACCAGATCTCGTCGGACACCACGTACACATCGTGCTTCCGGAACAGCTCCATGGCCCGCTCAATCTCCCACCGCTCCCACACCCGCCCGCAGGGGTTGTGGGGGGAGCAGAACACGGCGGCGTGGATACGGCCCTCCACGATCTTCCGCTCCATGTCGGCGAAGTCCATCCGCCACACGCCGTTTTCGTCCAGCGCCAGGGGGCTGTGGACGATGTGATAGCCATTGTCGGTGAGGGCGCGGGTAAACCCGATATAGGTGGGCGAATGGAGCAGCACCTTGTCCCCCCTGGAGCACAGCACGTTCAGGGCGGACACCACCCCGCCCAGCACCCCGTTCTCGTAGCCGATGTGCTCCTTCGCCAGCCCGGTGACGCCGTTGCGCCCCTCCTGCCAGCGGATGATGGCGTTATAGTAGTCCTCTGTGGGGGAGAAGTACCCGAAGGCCGGGTGGTTCGCCCGCTCCACGATGGCGGCGGGAATGCCGGGGGCGGTGGGGAAATTCATGTCCGCCACCCACATGGGGATGGCGTCGAAGCCCTCCCGGGGCGCGCCGGGGGCGAAGCCCCCGGGCTGTCCGATGGCGTCCACGGCGATGGCATCCCGCCCATGGCGTTCCAGGATGGAGGTAAAGTCGTATTTCATGGCGGCCTGTCCTTTCGTTGGCGGTTACAGCAGATGGAAGCTGACGATGAGCCCGGAGAACACGATGGACACGGTGGACACCAGCTTGATGAGGATGTTCAGCGCGGGGCCGGAGGTGTCCTTGAAGGGGTCGCCCACCGTGTCGCCAATCACGGCGGACTTGTGGCACTCGGAGCCCTTGCCCCCGTGGTGGCCGGACTCGATGTACTTCTTGGCGTTGTCCCAGGCGCCGCCGGCGTTGGACATGAACACCGCCACGGCAAACCCGGTGACGGACACGCCGCCCAGCAGGCCCACCACGCCCTCAACGCCCAGCACCAGCCCGGTGACGATGGGCACGATGATGGCGAGAAGGGAGGGCTTCACCATCTCCCGCAGGGCCCCCTTGGTGCACAGGGCCACGCAGGAGGCGTAGTCCGGGTCGGCGGAGCCGTCCATGATCCCGGCGATCTCCCGGAACTGGCGGCGCACCTCCACCACGATGGACTGGGCCGCCCGCTGGACGGCGCTCATGGTGAAGGCGGCGAACACGAAGGTCAGCATGGCCCCCAGGAACAGCCCCACCAGCACCGCCGGGTTGGTGAGGGACAGGTCGATGGCCTCCGCCTTGGCGGACACGATGTCCACATAGCTCACCAGCAGGGCCAGGGCGGTGAGGGCGGCGGAGCCGATGGCGAAGCCCTTCCCGGTGGCGGCGGTGGTATTTCCCAGGGAATCCAGGGCATCGGTGCGCTCCCGCACCTCCTCCCCCATGCCGGACATCTCGGCGATGCCCCCGGCGTTGTCCGCCACAGGGCCGTAGGCGTCGGTGGCCAGGGTGATGCCCAGGGTGGACAGCATTCCCACGGCGGCGATGCCGATGCCGTACAGCCCCTGGGAGAAGCTGGCGGCGTAGTGGTCGGAGGCGGTGGCCAGGGAGCCGCCCGCGGCAATAAAGGACACAATGACCGCCGCGCCCACGATGAGGATGGGCGCGATGGTGGACAGCATCCCCAGGGACAGCCCGCCGATGATGGTGGTGGCGGCCCCGGTCTCGGTGGCGTCCGCCAGCCCCTGGGTGGGCTTATAGGTGTC
>CASTQR010000321.1 GCA_949451265.1 uncultured Eubacteriales bacterium
TACCCCGCCCAGGAGGAGAACTTTGACTGGACCACCTCCTTCTACTCCGGTATGCTGTGGCTGCTGTGGGAGCACACCGGGGATCAGAAGTACCTGGACGCCCTGGAGCCCCATCTGCGCTCCTTCTATGAGCGGGTGGAGAAGCCGGGGAATGTGGACACCCACGACCTGGGCTTCCTGTACAGCCTGTCCTGCTACCCGGCGGCCCTGCTCCGGGAGGAGGAAAGGGCCAGGGACTGCTTTTTGAAGGCGGCGGATTACCTGATGGCCCGGTACTTCCCCAAGGCAGGGATCATCCAGGCCTGGGGCGACCTCAACGACCCCAACAACCGGGGGCGGATGATCATCGACTGCCTGATGAACCTGCCCCTGCTGTACCAGGCGTCCCGGCTCACCGGGAAGGCGGACTACCGCCGGGCCGCCTACAGCCACGCCAAGCGGGCCCGGCGATATCTGGTGCGCCCGGACGACACCACCTTCCACACCTTCTACATGGACGTGGACACCGGGGAGCCCCGGTTCGGCCGCACCGCCCAGGGGTTCAGCGACAGCTCCTGCTGGGCCCGGGGGCAGGCCTGGGGGGTGTACGGCTTTGCCCTCAGCTTCCACCACACCGGGGACAGGTCCTTCCTGGACACCTCCTGCCGCCTGCTGGACTATTTCCTGGCCCGGCTGCCGGAGGACGGGGTGTGCTATTGGGACCTGTGCTTCACCGATGGGGACGAGCCCCGGGACAGCTCCTCCGCCGCCATTTTGTGCTGCGGCATCCTGGAGCTGCTGCGGCACCTGCCCCTGACCCATCCGAAGCGGGGGGAGTATGAGGCCGCCCTCCACCGGATCATGAGAGCCCTGGCCGATGGCTACACCACGAAGGATATGCCCCAGGCGGACGGGCTGCTGCTCCATGGGGTGTACTCCAAGCCCGATGGCAAAGGGGTGGACGAGTGCATGATCTGGGGGGACTACTACTACATGGAGGCGCTGTTCCGCCTGCTCTATGGCACCTGCGCCTACTGGATCTGATCATTTTATTTTAGGAGGACGAGAATCATGGATATCCGCTACAGCGCCAACCAGAAGGACGTCAAACGCTACACCACCCAGGAGCTCCGGGATGAGTTCCTCATCCAGGGCCTGTACCAGCCCGACACGGTGCGGGCGGTGTACTCCCACGTGGACCGGATGGTGACCCTGGGGATCATGCCGGTGAAGGAGACGGTGCCCCTGGACAAGGGCATCGACGTGTGGCACAATTTCGGCACCCAGTTCTTCCTGGAGCGCCGGGAGGTGGGGTTCTTCAACCTGGGCGGGGACGGCGTGTGCACAGTGGACGGCACCGAGTACCCCATGGGGCACAAGGACTGCATCTACATCACCCAGGGCTCCAAAGAGGTGACCTTTCAGAGCAATGACCCGGCGAATCCCGCCAAATTCTACGGCGTGTCCGCCCCGGCCCACTGCGCCTATGAGACGCGGCTGATCAAGCTGGCGGACGCCGCCAAGAAGCCCCTGGGGGCGCTGGAGACCTCCAACAAGCGGGTGATCAACCAGTTCATCCACCCGGACGTGCTGAAAACCTGCCAGCTGTCCATGGGCATGACGGTGCTGGAGCCGGGCAGCGTGTGGAACACCATGCCCGCCCACACCCACGAGCGGCGGATGGAGATCTACACCTACTTCGACATCCCGGAGGGGAACGTGGTGTTCCACTTCATGGGCGAGCCCCAGGAAACCCGGCACATCGTGATGCGGAACTACGACGCGGTGATCTCCCCCTCCTGGTCCATCCACGCCGGGGCGGGCACCGGCAGCTATACCTTCATCTGGGCCATGGGCGG
>CASTQR010000322.1 GCA_949451265.1 uncultured Eubacteriales bacterium
TATTTGTAATGGCCCGCAAACCCTTGAAAACAGGGGACTTTCCTGACGGTCGAGTTGGAATTTTGGGCGAAAGCCTTGACTTTTTCCGGTTGGTGGGGTAGGGTAGGGGCACATTCCCAAAAAGGAGGGAACAGTTATGGAAGAAAGCGGACAGAAGAAAAACTTTGAAACCTTTGGCGAGTACATCCGCGGAAAGCGGCAGGAGGCGGGGCTGACCCAGAAGGAGCTGGCGGAGAAGCTGTTTGTCACCGAGTCCGCCGTCAGCAAGTGGGAGCGGGGGCTGTCCTACCCGGACGTGTCCATGGTGGTGCCCATCTGCGGGGCGCTGGGGATCACGGAGCACGAGTTCTTCACCGCCTGCGACGACGACCAGGCCCACACCCTGGAGCGGCAGGCGGCGGTGTGGAGGGGGGTGACGAAGGGGACGCGGCTGTTCTTTGCCGCGGGCTATGCCATCGCCATTGTGGTGTGCTTCATCTGCGACCTGGCCATTTTCCATACCCTGGACTGGTTCTGGATTGTGCTGACGGGGTGCGCCCTGGGGTTCTGCTTCACCAATCTGCCCGCCCTGGTGCGGCGCAATAGGCTGGCGGTATGCCTGGGGTCGGCGACCGGGTGTTTGATCCTGCTGCTGGTGGCCTGCTGGTGGTACGCCGGGGGCTGGTGGATCGTCGGGGGGCTCGCCATCACGGCGGCGTGCCTGGTTCTGCCCTGGGGCTGGTGGGCCCTGTGGCGGTTCTATGGGAAGCACGTCCTGCCGCTGTGCGTGGCGCTGCTGACGGTGTGGGTGTTCGGGCTGCTGGCGGTGATCTGGGCCTTCACGGGCGGGGACTGGCTGGTGTCCGTGGCCTTCCCGCTGGCGCTGGCGGGGGGCGGCTTCCTGTGGGCCGGGTTCGCGGCGGTGTACTGGCTGCCCGCGGGGCCGTGGCTGAAGGCGGGGGCCATCGCTTTGCTGGCCAGCCTCGCCACGCCGGTGTTCAACGGGCTGTGCGATCTGCTGCTGGAGGATACGGGCAAGCCCCGGCTCCTGGAGTATTTCTCTTTGGGGGATATGCTGGCCCGGCGGGCCGCCGGGGATGTGGACTGGGTGAACCAGCTGACCTTCCAGATCATGCTGGTGATTTCCATCGCCGTCATTGCGGTGGGCATTGTGGCGGAGGTCCGGCGGCGGAAGCGGTGACCATAGAAGCGCGCCGGCAAGAGGAGGCAGGCGGAAAAAATCGAAAAATATGCGGTTGTGTCTTGGCAAGGGGGCGGCCCTGTGCTATAATATTTCGGAACGCTTCCCCGGTTCGCGGGAATATTTGGATAACAAAGGAGCTGCCGACATGAATGACAAAGTACACGTGGTAAACCATCCACTTGTCTCCCACAAGCTGACCATCCTGCGGGACAAGGACACCTCCACCAAGGACTTCCGGGAGATCGTCTCCGAGATCGGTATGCTGCTTACCTATGAGGCCACCCGGGACCTGCCCCTCACCACCCGGGAGATTGAGACCCCCATCTGCAAGATGGAGGCCCCCATCCTGGCGGGCAAGAAGTTCGCCGTGGTGCCCATTCTCCGGGCCGGCCTGGGCCTGGTGGAGGGTGTGCTGCGGATGGTGCCCTCCGCCCGTGTGGGCCACCTGGGGATGTACCGCAACGAGGAGACCATGGAGCCGGTGCAGTACTTCTGCAAGATGCCCCGGGACGTGGCCGAGCGGGACGTGCTGATCGTGGATCCCATGCTGGCCACCGGCGGCAGCGCCGACGCGGCCATCACCATTATGAAGGGCTACGGCTGCAAGAACATCAAGCTGATGGTGCTGGTGGCCGCCCCCAAGGG
>CASTQR010000323.1 GCA_949451265.1 uncultured Eubacteriales bacterium
GGCTCCAAGGTGAAGATCTTCATCATCCCCACCAACGAGGAGCTGATGATCGCCATGGACACCGCCGCGCTGTGCGCCAAGTAATCCCATAACCCAGTAAAACAGAAGCCAGCGCCGGCCCTCCTGGTTTAGACCGGAGAGGGCCGGCGCATACTATTTCATACAGACTTTTTTCAGGGAGGAACATGTATGCTGAAAGACAAGATTGCCATCGTCACCGGCGGCACCCGGGGCATCGGGTATGCCATTGTGGAGAAGTACCTGGCCAACCACGCGGTTGTCGTCCTCTGCGGTTCCCGCCAGGAGACGGCGGACAGGGCCGTGGCGGCGCTGAAGGAGAGGGATCCCAGTTGGCGGGTGGAGGGTATCGCCCCGGACCTGGGCAGCTACGAGTCCGTAAAGGCCGCCTTTGACGGAGTGCGGGAGCGCCACGGCCGCATTGACATCCTGGTAAACAACGCGGGGATGTCCTCCTCCGAGCCCCTGTCCGAGTACACTCCGGAGCTGTTCCGGAAGGTGATGAGCCTGAACGTGGACGCGGCGTTCTACTGCGCCCGCGCCGTGTACGACGCCATGGCCGCCCAGAAGAGCGGCTGCATCATCAACACCAGCAGCATGGTCAGCCGCTACGGCCAGCCCAAGGGCGTGGCCTATCCCACCAGCAAGGCGGCCATCAACGGCATGACCCTCTCCCTGGCCCGGGAGCTGGGCCCCCTGGGCATCCGGGTCAACGCGGTGGCCCCTGGCATCACCAACACGGACATGATGCGGGCGGTGCCCCAGGAGGTCATCGCCCCGCTGGCGGCCCAGATCCCCCTGCGCCGCATCGGCGAGCCGGAGGATCTGGCTAACGCCTTCCTCTTCCTGGCCAGCGACACCGCCGCCTATATCACCGGCGAGATCATCCACGTGGACGGTCAGGCCAGATGCTGAGGGGCCGGCCGAGAGGGAAAAACACCGGAACCGCCGGGAGGCGGCTCCGGTGCTGCGGAAATAGGCTGAAATAGCGAAAGGCTCCCTCACCGCGAGGGAGCCTTTTTCATGCGTCGAGGGCAGATCCCCCGTTCTTTTTTCACCGCCCCTGGGGACGCTTTCTCCGGCTTCGGCGGCCATCGGCAAAGGCCACCAGCCGCCCCATTCTGGGGGGCTCGGAGGAGATTTTCTGCAAGACCGGCTTGGGGGGCGGCGGGGGGACCGGCATAGGCGGCGGAGGCGTCTCCGGCCGCAGCAACGCCCGCTCGGGACGGATGACCGGCTTTTCCGGGAGAATCCGCTTCTCCTGGGGGAGGCGCTTCGCCGTCCGGACAGGCGCCGGCCCCTGGGGGGCTGGCTGACGGCCCCGCTCCGCCCTGGGCGGACGCTGGCCCGGCTGCTTTTTGGGTGAGGCCTCCAGAATCTCCATGGGCCAGGGGTGGTCCTCCACCACCGGCACCTTCTTGCCGGTGAGCTTTTCGATATCCTTGAGATAGGCCAGCTCGTCAAAGTTGCAGAAGCTGATGGCCACGCCGCTGCGCCCGGCCCGGCCGGTGCGTCCGATGCGGTGGACGTAGGTTTCCGGCACGTTGGGCAGCTCGTAGTTGACCACCCCCGCCAGCTCGTTGACGTCGATGCCCCGGGCGGCGATGTCGGTTGCCACCAGCACCCGGATCGCCCCGCTCTTGAAGCTGTCCAGGGCCCGGATGCGGGCGGTCTGCCCCTTGTTGCCGTGGATGGCCATGGCGGCAATCCCAGCCCGGCCCAGCTCCTTCACCACCCGGTCCGCGCCATGCTTGGTGTTGGTGAACACCAGCACGCTGTCCAGGCTCTCGTCCGCCAGCACAT
>CASTQR010000324.1 GCA_949451265.1 uncultured Eubacteriales bacterium
GGCGGTGCGGGACGCGGACGAGATCGAACAGCCGCCCTTCCTGCTGAACACCCGGAACCGCACCCTGGAGAAGAACGGCAAGCGGGTGAAGCTCACCCAGGTGGAGTACTCCATCGTGAAGCTGTTCATGGAGAACCCCGGTAAGGCCCTGTCCCGGGAGGAGATCCTGGAAGCCGTCTGGGGCACGGAGTTCCTGGGGGAGCTGAAGATCGTGGACGTCAATATCCGCCGCCTGCGGATCAAGCTGGAGGACGACCCCCAGAACCCGTCTTTTGTAATTACAGTATGGGGCTTCGGCTACAAGTGGGAAGCGTAATAGTAAGCTAAGCGGCACATAAAGCCAGAAGGGAGGTGTAGGCATGGAACAGGAAAACCGGGGCAAGCGGCGGAAAAGCCGTCCCGTAAAGCCGGAGCCCGCGGCGGAGGAACGCCAGCCGGCGGCGGACAAGCGGCCCCGAGGCAAGCTGCGGTGGCGCTGGCTGCTCAACACCCTGGGGGCCACCCTGGTGGTGGTGGCGGTGGCGGTGACCGCCTTCTCCCTGGCTATGTACAGCTACTACACCTCCACCATCCTGGCCTCCCTGGAGAGCAAGGCCCAGACCGCCGCCGGGATGTTCCGCAACTACACCGAGACCACCTACCTCTACAACGCCCGGCAGTTCGTCAGCCAGTTCGAGGAGAAGAACTATATCGAGGTGCAGATCCTCAACGCCGCAGGCCGGGTGCAGATCTCGTCCATGATGGACATCTCCGGCGCCGGCGTGGAGACCTCCGACGTGGCCAACGCCATCAGCGAGAAGCGGGTGGTGCCCTACACCGGGCCCGACCCCAGCACCGGCGACCACATCATCGCCGCCGCCGCCCCCGTGGTGTATAACGGCACGGTGGTGGGGGTGGTGCGCATGGTGACCTCCCTGCGGCAGGTGGAGGATCAGATGATCCGCATCATCG
This sequence comes from uncultured Eubacteriales bacterium, assembly GCA_949451265.1. Next base: position 952 of record CASTQR010000324.1, read on the forward strand.
CCGTCACCTCCGGCATGGGGCTGGTGATTCTGATCGTCATGGGGGTCACCGCCTCCTACTTCATCAAGTCGGTGCTGGATCCGGTGATCCGGGTGACGGAGACCGCCAAGCGCATCGCCACGGGAAGCTACGGCGTGCAGATGGAATCCCGCTCCAACGACGAGATGGGGGATCTGGTGGACGCCATTAACGATATGTCCATGAAGATCGATCAGGCGGAGCGCACCCAGTCCGAGTTTATCTCCTCCGTGTCCCACGAGCTGCGCACCCCCTTGACCGCCATCAGCGGCTGGGCGGAGACCCTGTATAACGGCGAGGTGCGGGACGCCGCCGACGTGAAGAAGGGCATGGGCATCATCGTGTCCGAGGCCCAGCGCCTCACCCGCATGGTGGAGGAGCTGCTGGAGTTCTCCCGGATGGAGACGGGCCGGTTCAACCTGTCGGTGGAGCCCATCGACATCCTGGCGGAGCTGGAGGATGCGGTCTACACCTACCGGGAGTTCTTCCGCCGGAAGAACCTGGAGCTGGACTACACCGAGAGCGAGGAGGAGCTGCCCATTCTCAGCGGCGACCCGGAGCGGCTGAGGCAGGTGTTCTGCAACCTGCTGGACAACGCGGACAAACACGGCGGATCCGGCGGCCGGATCGAGGTATCCGTGGGCCGGGAGGAGGATCACGTGGTGATCCGCGTCCGGGACCACGGCCCCGGCGTGCCGGAGGACGAGCTGCCCTACATTAAATATAAGTTCTACAAGGGCTCCTCCAAGGCCCGTGGCTCCGGCATCGGCCTGGCGGTCTGCGACGAGATCATCAACAGCCACAACGGGACGCTGGACATTGGCAACGCCCCCGGCGGCGGCTGCG
>CASTQR010000325.1 GCA_949451265.1 uncultured Eubacteriales bacterium
GTGCTGTATATGTTCGACGGGCACAACGTCTTTTTCGACGAGGACGCCACCTACGGCAAGAGCTGGGGCTTGGGGGACTACCTGGACGCCACCGAGACCCAGATCATGGTGGCGGCGGTGGAGTGTAACCACCACCCGGACAACGGGCGCTTGAGCGAATACTCCCCCTTCACCTTCCGGGCGCCCCAGTTCAAGAAGGTGGTGGGCCGGGGGAAAATCACCATGGAGTGGATGACCCGCATGTTCAAGCCCGAGATCGACCGGGACTTCCCCACCCTGCCGGAACGGGAAAATACCTTCATCGCCGGCAGCTCCATGGGGGGGCTGATGAGCCTGTACGCCCTGCTGGCCTATAACCACGTGTTCTCCCGGGCGGCGGCGCTGTCCCCCTCCCTGTGGGTGTCCCCGTCCCGGGTGGAGAGCCTGATCCGCTCCGCCCAGGTGGATCCGGACACGGCGCTTTATCTGGACTACGGCTCGGAGGAGCTGAACAACCATCCCCAGCAGATGCGCCTGCTGGGCCGGGCGGCGGCCCTGCTGACGGAGAAGCGCATCGGGCTGGACTTCCGCATTGTCCCCGGCGGGGAGCACTGCGAGGCCAGCTGGGAGCGGCAGATCCCATTCTTTATCCACGCGCTGCTTTATGGGCGGGACTGACCCCGCCCTATGAATTGGAGGGATATATTATGGAGACACAGTATTTTAAGGATTACAGCTTTACCCTGGGCCGGGACATGGAGCTGAAGGTCTACGGCCACGGGGGCCGTCCCGTGCTGTTCATCCCCTGCCAGGACGGGCGGTTCTTCGATTTCGAGAACTTCAAAATGGCCGACGCCTGGGCCCCTTGGATCGACTCGGGCCAGGTGATGGTGTTCTCCATCGACACCATAGACAAGGAGACCTGGTCGGACAAGTGGAGCGACCCCTACTGGCGGGCCCGCCGGTACGAGCAGTGGATCGCCTACATCACCGACGAGGTGGTGCCCTTCGCCCGGGCCATGGTGAACCAGCGCAACGGCTGGACGGGGGAGCCGGGGGTCATGACCTTCGGGTGCAGCCTGGGCGCCACCCACGCCCTCAACCTGTTCCTCCGCCGCCCCGACCTGTTCGACCGGGTGCTGGCCCTCAGCGGCATCTACACCGCCGCCTACGGCTTCGACAACTATATGGACGACGTGGTATACCGCAACTCCCCGGTGCACTATCTGGCGGATATGCCCAAGGATCATCCCTTTATTCAGCTCTACAATCAGAAGAAGGGGGTGGTCTGCGTGGGCCAGGGGCCCTGGGAGATCCCGGAGACCACCCGGCAGATCGCCCACATCTGCCACGAGAAGGACATCCACCTCTGGGTGGACTTCTGGGGCTGGGACGTGGCCCACGACTGGGACTGGTGGTATAAACAGGTGGCCTACTTCGTGCCCTACCTGCTGGAAGATTAACCGCAAACGAAGAGAGAGAAGGAACAACCAATGAAAAACGTGATCTTCATTTCTCCCAACTTCCCCGCCAACTACTGGCAGTTCTGCCGGGAGCTGAAAAACAACGGCATGAACGTGCTGGGCATCGGGGACGCGCCCTATGACGGGCTGTCCGATGAGCTGAGGGACAGCCTCAGCGAGTATTACAAGGTGGACAGCCTGGAGCATTATGACGCGGTGTACCGGGCCGTGGCCTTCTTCATCCACAAGCACGGGCGGATCGACTGGCTGGAGTCCAACAACGAGTACTGGCTGGAGCGGGACGCCCAGCTGCGCACCGACTTCCACATCACC
>CASTQR010000326.1 GCA_949451265.1 uncultured Eubacteriales bacterium
ATTCCAAGCAGCAAGGAGGTTAGTCAATATGGCCAAGTGCGAGTTCTGCGGCAAGGGCGTGAACTTCGGCATCCAGGTGTCCCATTCCCACCGCCGCTCCAACCGCCCCTGGAAGCCCAACGTCAAGCGCGTGAAGGCTGTGGTGGACGGCACCCCGAAGCACGTCTATGTGTGCACCCGCTGCCTCCGTTCCGGCAAGGTCACCCGTGCTGTGTGATTCCATAGGAAAGCAGACCGAACCCCGTGCAGGCGCACGGGGTTCGGTTTTTCTACGTCAAAACGGGGCCGCCCTCATTGGACGGCCCCGTTCCCGTTAAATCCAGCTCTCCTCGGCTTCCAGCTCGTCCCGGCGCTCCCGGGCCATGAGCTGTTCCAGCACGCTCCGGGGGTCTGCCCCCCGGTACAGCACCTCGTAGGCCCCGGCGGTGATGGGCATCTCCACCCCCGCCCTGTCCGCCATCTGCTTGGCGCTGGCGGCGGCGTAGTAGCCCTCCACCACCGCGCCGCCCAACTCGTCTATGGCCTGCTGGGCAGTTTTGCCCTGGCCGATGAGGATGCCCGCCCGCCGGTTCCGGGAGTGCATGGAGGTGCAGGTGACAATGAGATCCCCCACCCCGGCCAGCCCCGCGAAGGTCTCCTTCCGGGCCCCCAGGGCCACGCCTAAGCGGGCGATCTCTGTCAGCCCCCGGGTCATCAGCATGGCCTTGGTGTTGTCCCCGCAGCCCATGCCGTCGCAGCATCCGGCGCACAGGGCGATGACATTTTTCAGCGCCGCGCCGATCTCCACCCCCGTGATGTCCGGGGAGGTGTAGATCCGGAGCTGGCGGCTCATAAACAGATCCTGGGCCAGCAGGGCGGCGTCCCGGTCCTCACAGGCCACCACCACCGCCGTGGGCACCCCCCGGCCCACCTCCTCAGCGTGGGAGGGGCCGGACAGCACCACCACCGGGTTCTGGCCGCCCAGCTCCTGCTCCGCCACCTGATGGAGGAGGAGGGAGGTGTCCTTCTCAATGCCCTTGGACACCAGGATCACCGGGGTGCCGGGGGCCAGGAACTCCTTCAACTGCCTCGCGGTGCTCCGCACGGCGAAGGAGGGGGTGGCCAGCACCACCGCCCCGCAGTCCCTGACACATGCCAGATCCGTGGTGAGGGCCAGCGCCTCCGGCAGGGCCACGCCGGGGAGCATGGGATTCTCCCGCTTGTCCCGCAGGGCGGCGCTCTCCTGCTCGGTGTAGCTCCAGAGGGCCGTGTCGTGGCCGTTGCTCAGCAGGGCCAGGGCCAGGGCGGTGCCCCAGGCGCCGCTGCCGATGACCGCCGCCCTCATGGCTGGCCCTCCTTGTCCCCGGAGGGCTCCGCGGATACGGGATCCGGATCAGCGGCTGGTTCCGGGTCGGGAATGGATGGTTCTTCGGCGGAGGGTTCCGCTTCACCCTCCGTTGGAGCGGGTTCGGCCTTCTTCTTATGGAGGGTGAATTTGGACTCGGTGCCCTTGATCAGGCGCACGATATTCCCCCGGTGCTTCCACAGGATCAGCCCGCCGATGATGACGGCCAGCAGCAGGGTCAAGGGATCCCGGTACACAAACCAGGTCACAAAGGGGAAGGAGAACCCGGCCCAGCAGGAGCCCAGGGACACGTACCGGGTTGCCGCGGCCAGGATGATAAACCCGCCCCACACCACCACCGGGATGCACCAGCTCCAGGGTTTGGCGCTGTCAAAGCCCATCATGATGGCGATGGCCCCGCCGGACAGGATGCCCTTGCCCCCCCGGA
>CASTQR010000327.1 GCA_949451265.1 uncultured Eubacteriales bacterium
GTAGAAAACAGTTGCAATGCGGCCTGTATGGTGATAAAATAGACTGTCTATAAGCCTATTTCCATTCATAGGCAGAAGCTGGTTCCGCCGGAGCCCTCCCGGCAGGGGGACGGACGGCGGGGAAAAGGTAATGAGGTGCGGCGATTGTATTTAAAGGCGCTTGAAATACAGGGGTTTAAGTCCTTCCCTGATAAGACGGTTCTGGCCTTCGGCTCGGATATCACGGCGGTGGTGGGGCCCAACGGTTCGGGCAAGTCCAACATCGCGGACGCCATCCGCTGGGTGATGGGGGAGCAGTCCACCCGCACCCTCCGGGGCAGCAAGATGGAGGACGTGATCTTCAACGGCACCGAGAAGCGCAAGGGCCTGGGCTTTGCCGAGGTCACCCTGGTGCTGGACAACACGGAGCACCTCTTTCCCCTGGAGGAGACGGAGGTGGCGGTGACCCGCCGGTATTACCGCTCCGGGGAGAGCGAATACTACATCAACCGGCGGGCCTGCCGGCTCAAGGACATCAACGAGCTGTTCATGGACACGGGGCTGGGCCGGGAGGGGTATTCCATCATCGGCCAGGGCCGCATCGACGAGATCCTGTCCGTCAAGAGCGCCGACCGCCGGGAGGTGTTTGAGGAGGCGGCGGGCATCTCCCGCTTCCGCCACCGCAAGGAGGAGGCGGAGCGCAAGCTGGAGCGCACCGACGAGAACCTGGTGCGGATCAACGACAAGATCGGCGAGCTGGAGCTCCAGGTGGAGCCCCTGCGGGCACAGGCGGAAAAGACGAAGAAGTATAACGTCCTCCGGGACGAGCTGAAGGGGCTGGAGATCTCCGTCTGGCTGGAACAGCTGGAGCGGCTCCGGGCCAACAGCGTGAAAGTGAAGGCGGACTGTGAGGCGGCCATCCGCCAGCGGGACGGGGCCAAGGCGGCGGTGGAGGGGCTGTACGCCCAGCGGGACGCCCTGGCCGACCAGATGCGGGACAAGGACATCGAGGCGGAGGGGCTGCGGGGGAAGCAGTCCGGGCTGGACGAACAGGTCCACGCCTGCGAGAACAGCATCGCCCTGCTGAAAAACGACATCAAGAACAACAGCGCCAACGCCCAGCGGATCCGGCAGGAGCTGGAGCAGCAGGAGGGCCGGGCCGGTTCCCTGGCCGCCCAGATCGCCGACGGCAAGGGACGGCTGGAGCGCATCCAGGCGGACATGGCCGCCTGCCGGGAGCGGATCGACGCCCTGAACGGTCGCGCCCAGGAGGTGCTGGGATCGGCGGGGAGCCTGAACGAGGAGCTGGCCCAATTGCAGGAGCGGGAGCGGCTGGAGACGGCGTCCGCCGGGGAGGCCAGGGAGCTGCTGTCCGCCCTGGCCGCCGCCGCCCAGGAGCTGTACGACCGGGAGGAGAAGCTGGTCAGGGAGCTCCAGGAGCAGGAGGACAGGGCGGCCCAGGCCAGGGAGGCCCTGGACGCCACACAAAAGGAATTGGATAAGGTGACGGAGGACCGGGACGGGGCGAAGAACGTGATCAGCGGCTACCAGATGCGCCTCCAGTCCCGGCAGCGGAAGCTGGACCAGGCCCAGGAGCGGCACCGCCGCCTCCAGATGGACGAGAACAATTTGAACGCCCGGATCAAAATGCTGGCGGAGATGGAGAAGCTGTATGAGGGCTACTCCAAGGCCGTCAAGCTGGTGATGGGGGAGGCGGAGCGGGGCAGCCTGCGGGGCGTCCGGGGCCCGGTGGCGGGCCTGCTCCACGTGCCCGACCAGTACGCCGTGGCCA
>CASTQR010000328.1 GCA_949451265.1 uncultured Eubacteriales bacterium
TCTTACTTTTGCCCTCATTGCCATCCTTATTAGAAGATTTTAAACAGGCTCTTATTTTCGCACAGCTCAATGACTTTCTGACACTGGTTCATCTCAAACCCGCCGATATGGGCGCGGCCCTCGGCCAGACGAAGCTCCCCCGCCAACCAGCGGTACGCTCCCGTCCGGGTCATGCGCCCGCTTTTCCAGAGGCCGTCAAACACCCGGTGGGCCTCCATCCGCTTCAGCCGCAGCACCTCGTTGGCCACGTTGCCCAGGGCCCGCGCGGTGCCCTTGTGGCACCCCACCCGGGCGTTGCAGTTCTGGCACTGGTAGACAAACTCGCCCTCCATGCCCAGCCGCCGGGTGGATTCGCCGTAGACGGCCTGGGCGGGAATCAGCTTGATCACGCCGCCGCAGTAGCGGCAGATGTCGTTCTCCTTCAAACGCCTCACCCCCTACGCCGCCTTTTTGGCTGTTTTGGCTTTGGAGGATTTGGCTTTTGCCACCTTCTCCGGTTTGGCCTTTGGCGTCTCCTGCACCACCGGGGCAGCCACAGGCTCCCGCATGGCGGTCTGCATATAGTAGGCGTGTTCTGTGGACAGGTCCAGCATCCCCGCCTGGGCAATGCCCAGGGTGGCGGTGCCGGACAGCGAGCGCAGGCAGGCCATCAGGTCGGAAATCAGATACCAGTATTCGCCCCGGGGAGATCCGGTCAGCGGGGCCGTGTCCAGATGTTCGCTTGCTTTGCCCAGCTCCCCGTTGCAGGAGAAGGTGATCCGCCCTCCGTCAAAGGCCAGCTTCACCCGGCCCTTGGGGTCCACCGCCGCTACGGATTTCAGCGTCCGGCGCAGGTCGGCCACATCGGTGAGCAGTGTGAACTGGTTGCGGATGTTGTTCATCAGCCGGTCCGTATCCATGTAGTCGCCCTCCATGAGCAGGGTGCTGAACTTCAGTCCCGGCCGCATGAACACGATGTTCCGTCCGGCCACGCCCACCTGGAACTCGTCTGTGTCCGAACACAGCCCGGCCAGCTTTTCCAGGGAGCCGGCGGGCATCAGCAGGCTGGCGTCCCCGGTGGATTTGTCGTCGCCCCTGGCGGTGACCAGGCACCGGCCGTTGTAGCCCACGCCCTTCAGCCCCTCCTGGGTGAACATCAGGTTCACGCAGCGCATCAGGGGCTTGGCCTTATCTTCTTCCGTGGCGAACATGGTCTGCCGGGCCATGGACGGGATGCCGGACACCTTCACGGTGTCCCCCGGGAAAGGCATTTCGATCTTGGGAAACTCGCCCCGTTCCCCGATGCTCCAGCTGTAGACGGTCTCCCCACTGCGCAGTATCAGCAAGCGGGTTCCCGGACGGCGGTACAGCTCCGCCGTCTCGCCGGACATCAGCCCCAGCATCCCGGCCAGCAGCTTGGCGTTCATGACCAACGCCCCATCTTCCCCAACCGTACAAGGCAGCTTCTGCTCCAGGGAGGTCTCGATGTTGGTGGCGGTGAGGGTGAGTGTGCCTGCGGCGGCGTCGGCCTCCAGGAGCACCCCCTTCAGCGGCTCCAGGGGGGCGTCCTCCGACGCGATGGCCGCGGCCCTCTGGGCGGCACTCAGCAGCTCCGCCCGGTTCATTGTGATCTTCAAAATTGCCTCCTTTACGCGGCAAAGCCGTCGAGGGTGAATTGATTTTCGTCCACGACCGGCTTCTTCGGTTTCTTTTTCTTCTGTTGTTCATTGAGCGTCCGCTCCAGCAGGCCGTCGAGCTCCTTCCGGCGGGTGCGGGTGCTGGTG
>CASTQR010000329.1 GCA_949451265.1 uncultured Eubacteriales bacterium
TCGACTCCTTCTCCACCTACGACCGGCAGGAGAAGCTGCTGGCCATGATCCTGGATTACGACAAGCTGTGCCGGGACGCCATCACCAAGGGCGCGCCCACCGCCAAGCTGTTCGAGATCCCCGCCAGGGAGCGGATCGGCCGTGCCAAGAGCGTGCCCGCCGATGAGTATTCCCAGGTGTACGCCGACATCGCCGATTCCATGGAAAAGGAGATCGACGAGGTCGTCAGAAAGGCAGGTGAGGAGCTGTGATCCGAGAGTATAAAACCATCCAGGAGATCGCGTCCCCGCTGATGATGGTCAAAATGGTGGAGCACGTCACCTACGACGAGCTGGCCGAGGTGGAGCTGCCCGACGGCACCATCCGCCGGGGCCAGGTGCTGGAGGTGAACGGCGACACCGCTGTGGTCCAGCTCTTTGAGTCCGCCGCTGGCATCAACCTGGCCCAGTCCAAGGTCCGCTTCCTGGGCCACCCGCTCCAGCTGGGCGTGTCCGGCGATATGCTGGGCCGGGTGTTCAACGGCATGGGCGTGCCCATCGACGGCGGCCCCGCCATCCTGGCCGAGGAGTACCGGGACATCAACGGCCTGCCCATGAACCCCGCCGCCCGGGACTACCCCAACGAGTTTATCCAGACGGGCATCTCCACCATCGACGGCCTGAACACCCTGGTCCGCGGCCAGAAGCTGCCCATTTTCTCCGGCTCCGGCCTGCCCCACGCCAACCTGGCCGCCCAGATCGCCCGCCAGGCCAAGGTGCTGGGGGACGAGAGCGCCAACTTCGCCGTGGTGTTTGCCGCCATCGGCATCACCTTCGAGGAGTCCGAGTTCTTCGTTCAGGAGTTCAAGCGCACCGGCGCCATCGACCGAACCGTGCTGTTCACCAACCTGGCCGACGACCCGGCTGTCGAGCGTATCGCCACCCCGCGGATGGCGCTGACCGCCGCCGAGTATCTGGCCTTTGAGAAGGATATGCACGTGCTGGTCATCCTCACCGACATCACCAACTACGCCGAGGCCCTCCGCGAGGTGTCCGCCGCCAAGAAGGAGGTTCCGGGCCGCCGCGGCTTCCCCGGCTACCTGTACACCAACCTGGCCACTATCTACGAGCGGGCCGGGCGGCAGCTGGGCAAGTCGGGCTCCATCACCATGATCCCCATACTCACCATGCCCGAGGACGACAAGACCCACCCCATCCCCGACCTGACCGGCTATATCACCGAGGGCCAGATCATCCTGTCCCGGTCCCTGTACCGCCAGGGCATCAATCCCCCCGTGGACGTGCTGCCCTCCCTGTCCCGTCTGAAGGACAAGGGCATCGGCGTGGGCAAGACCCGGGAGGATCACGCCAATACCATGAACCAGCTCTTTGCCGCCTATTCCACCGGCAAGGACAACAAGGAGCTCATGTCCATCCTGGGCGAGGCGGCCCTCACCCCCACCGACCTGCTGTATGCCAAGTTCGCCGACGAGTTCGAACGGCGGTACGTCAACCAGGGCTATGAGGAGAACCGCTCCATCGAGGAGACGCTGAACCTGGGCTGGGAGCTGCTGTCCATCCTGCCCACTGCCGAGCTGAAACGGATTAAGCAGGAGTATATCGACAAGTATCTGCCCAAGAAAGACCAGTAAAGGAGGGGTTAGGTCATGGCAAACACCGTGGTAAACCCCACCCGAATGGAGCTCACCCGGCTGAAGGGCAAGCTGAAAACCGCCCAGCGGGGCCACAAGCTGCTGAAGGACAAGCGGGACG
>CASTQR010000330.1 GCA_949451265.1 uncultured Eubacteriales bacterium
CCAGGTGTTCGTCCACACCGCCGGGGGCGGGGAGGTGTCCGCCCGGCTCACCTTCAGGGAGTTTGCCGGGATGCTGACGGACGATCCCCGGTTTTTCGTGTGCGGCCGGGGAGTGTTGGTGAACCTGGACCACGCCGCCGACTTTGACGGGGGCACGTTCGTGCTGGAGGACGGAACGTGCGTTCCGGTCAGCCGGGATCTGGGCTCCGCCGCCCGGTCCACCTTTGGCGACCGCCTGTTCTACAGGGAACGGGGGTCTGGCCTATGATCCTGCAGCCGGTTTTTGAGCTTATCATCCTGTTCCCGGCGGCCTTCATCTGCTTCCTGGCCACCGCGGAGCACTGGAAGGTGAAGGGGCGCACACTGGCGCTCCTCGTCATTTCGGTACTGACGGCGGTGTGCGTGCTGGGCGGCGGGCTGTGCTGGCGGATGGGCTGGCCCACCAATTACCTGTTCCTGCCCATCCTGGTCCCGGCGGCGGCGGGGTTCTGCGCCCTTGTGGAGTTGCCCGCGTGGAAGTCGGCGAGCATCTTCCTGGGGGTGGGCGGGACCATGTCCAGCGTGAGCGGGCTGTCCGTGGTGGCGGACGCGCTACTGTTCCCCGCCAACGCTCCCTCCCTTTGGATGACCCCCATGGGTGGGCTGATCCACTTCGCCATGGGCTGGGTGCTGGTGGCGCTGTGCTGGTACCCCACCACCCACGCCTCCCGGCGGCTGCTGAAAACGGACGCCCCAGTGCGCACATGGCACGTGTTCTGGGTTCTGCCCGTCGTATTTGTGCTGGTCAACCGGGTCATGTGCTCCCAGCTGGACGTGCTGGTCTACAACGGGCGGCTGCTGGGAATGTACGCCATGCTGTCGCTGGTGATGACGGGCCTGCTATTGCTTTTCTACCTGCTGTTCTACCTGGTGGCCCGGGAGCTGGCCGCCAACACCGCGCTCCAGCGGGAAAACCAGTTCCTCCATATGCAGACCGCCCAGTACGCCGCCCTGCGGGAGAGCATCGCCGAGACCCGGCGGGCCCGCCACGATATGCGCCACCACTTCAGCGCCCTGTCCGCCCTGGCCCAGCGGGAGGCGTGGGACGAGCTGCGGGGCTACCTTTCGGACGTGTCGGCCAGCATCCCCGCCGATGGGCTGAACCTGTGCGAGAACCAGGCGGTGGACGGGGTGGCGGGGTGGTACGCCGCCCTGAGCCGCCAGAGCGGCGTTGCGTTTTCCTGCAAGCTGGCACTTCCGGCACAGCTGCCTGTCAAAGAGATGGACGTGTGCGTGGTGCTGCAAAACCTGCTGGAAAACGCCCTGGAGGCCAGCCGGAAGCTGGCGAACGGAAGGTATATCCGGCTGAAGGGGTCCCTTCACGGGGATAAGCTGGTGCTGCTTACCGTGGAGAACGCCTACGCCGGGGAGCTGATTGAACGGGATGGGGCGCTCCAGTCCACCAAGCCTGGAGGCGGAGGCATCGGGCTGGAATCCGTGGCCCGCATCGCGGAGAAGAATGGCGGGTACTGCCAGTTCCTGCATGGAGGCGGCGTGTTTACTGCCAACGTCATGCTCCGGGGCGGGTGACCCAAACAAGGCCCATACGGGAAAATTCCAGGGAGTACCACGCCTCTTGGCGTGGTACTCCCTGCTGGATCGCCAAGGTGGCGAAGGTATGCCCTTATGGCATAATAAGGACAAATCGGAAAACCCTTGCGGCGCAACGGG
>CASTQR010000331.1 GCA_949451265.1 uncultured Eubacteriales bacterium
TTGTCTTTTCCGCGATGGCGGCCACCACCGTGGGCTTGTCCTCCCGGTAGGTGACACCGTACCACTTGTCCTCGCTCACCAGCACCCGCACCCGGGCCTTGTCCTCCTGGATCAGCTGATCCACCACCATGGGCAGGAAATACTCCGCCTTGGCGGGGTTCTCGGCCAGGGCCTTGTCCAGGAAGGCGGGGAACCGGGCCAGGGCCTCGTCCAGGAAGCTGCGGGTGAAGCCCCACATGTTCATGGACACGGTGGTGTTTCCGGGCAGGGGGGTCCAGCTCTGCCCGCCGTCCTCGGTAAAGCGGGCGTCCGCCCCGTCCTTCTCGATGGCGGTGCGCTCCACGATGTCCCGGAGGATGCCCTCCCCGTCCACGGCGCACACGCCCCGGGCCACGGAGCCGTGCTCGGTGACGGTGTTCTTCAGCAGGTAGCCCACCATGGCGTACTCGTACAGATCCCCGTCGGGATGGGCGCACAGGTAGTCATAGATGAGCTGGTACGCCTCGGGGCCGTAGTAGTCGTCGGCGTTGATGACGGCAAAGGGCCCGTCCACCAGGTGCCGGGCGGACAGGGCGGCCTGGGCGGTGCCCCAGGGCTTGGTGCGCTCCGGGGGGACGGAATAGCCCTCGGGCAGGTCGTCCTTGCGCTGGAAGGCGTACTTCACGTCCATCACCTTGGACACCCGGTCGCCGATGCAGGCCCGGAAGTCGGCCTCGATCTCCTCCTTGATCACGAAGATCACGGTGTCGAACCCGGCGCGGCGGGCATCGTAGATGGAGTAGTCAATGATGAGCTGGCCGTGGTTCCCCACGGGGTCGAGCTGCTTGAGGCCGCCGTACCGGCTGCCCATGCCGGCGGCCATAATGACCAGGACAGGCTTCTTCATGATCGGATTCCTCCCAATATATTTCTCTGATCCGCTTCGGTCAGGCTCAGCCCTTGTATCCGTTGGGGTTGGAGGACTGCCATTTCCAGGAGGAGGCGCACATCTCCTCGATGCCCAGCTCCGCCGTCCAGCCCAGCTCGTCCCGGGCTTTGGCGGGGTCGGCGTAGCAGGCGGCAATATCGCCGGGGCGGCGGGCCTCGATGACGTAGGGCAGTTCCTTGCCGCAGGCCTTCTCGTAGGCGTGGAGCACGTCCAGCACGGAGTAGCCGTTGCCGGTGCCCAGGTTGCAGACGAACAGGCCGCAGTTGGTGGCCAGCTTCTTCAACGCCGCCACGTGGCCCTTGGCCAGGTCCACCACATGGATATAATCCCGCACGCCGGTGCCGTCGGGGGTGTTGTAGTCGTCCCCGAACACGTGGAGCTTCTCCAGCTGGCCCACCGCCACCTTGGCGATATAGGGCACCAGGTTGTTGGGGATGCCGTTGGGGTCCTCGCCGATGAGGCCGCTCTCGTGGGCGCCGATGGGGTTGAAGTACCGCAGCAGGGCCACGTTCAGCTCCTTGTCGGCGGCGCAGATGTCGGACAGGATCTTTTCCTGGAACAGCTTGGAGGTGCCGTAGGGGTTGGTGGTGCCGCCGGTGGGGAAGTCCTCCCGAATGGGGACGGTGGCGGGGTCGCCGTACACGGTGGCGGAGGAGGAGAACACGAAGTTCCGCACCCCGTGGCGGCGCATGGCCTGGAGGAGGTACAGGGTGCTGATCAGGTTGTTGGAGTAGTACTCCAGGGGCTTGGACACGCTCTCGC
>CASTQR010000332.1 GCA_949451265.1 uncultured Eubacteriales bacterium
AACGGCGGCATCGCCGAGGAGGGCACCCACGAGGAGCTGCTGGCGGCGGGAGGGCGGTACGCCTATCTCTTCGACATCCAGAGCAAATATTACAAGGAAGGGGCGATGGAGGATGAATAAGCAGAAAAATGAGCGTCTGCCCTTCAAAACAGTCATGGCCTACAGCCGCCGGGGCTTCGCCATCTGGTGGAAGGCCGAGCCGGAGATTTTGATCGCGGCGGCGGTACAGCGGGCGGTGGAGGCCCTTTCCCCCTTTCTGCCCCTGTACTTCACTGCCCGGCTGGTGAACGCTATCGCCGGGGGCGGGGAGGCGAAGCAGGTGTGGACCATGCTGGCGCTCCTGCTGGCCTCCACGGCGGCGGTGGGCGTGCTGCGCTCGGCGGCCCGGCGCTGGGACGAGACCATGCGGCGGGCCCACCAGTGGCCCACCTGGAACCGCATCTTCTTCGACAAGCTGCTGAGCATGGACTTCTGCGACGTGGACGACCCCAAAAATCAGGCCCTGTTCACCCAGATCCAGCAGGTCCGTCAGTGGAACGGCTGGGGGTTGAACAAGCTGTATATGATCTTCTCCGACGCTGTAGGGGCGGTGTTCCGCATCCTGGGGGCGGTGGCTCTGTCGGTGAGCCTGTTCACTCTGCCGGTGCCGGAAGGAAGCCCCCTGGCCTGGCTGAATCACCCCGGGTGCCTGGCGGGGATGCTGGCGCTGCTGGTGGGGTCGGTGCTGGTCTCCGGCGCGCTGTCCAACCACTCATACTCCTACTGGAACAGATACGACGGCACGGCGGGGAACCGGGGCTTTTCCTTCTTCTACTTCATCGCCATGGCGGAGCGCCACCGGGGAACGGACATCCGCACCTACGCCCAGGATCAATTTCTGGAAAACGCCGCAAATGCGGAGATGCAGGGCGAGAGTTCCTTTGGACCCGCCTCCTCCATCGCCAGGTGGGCCCGGGGGCCCATGGGGGCCTGCGCCGCCGCCTCGGGCGCGGTGTCCCAGGCGTTCATGGGAGTCATCTACCTCTTCACCGGATTGAAGGCCCTGGGCGGGGCCTTCGGGGTGGGGTCCGTCACCCAGTACGTGGGCGCTCTGGCGGGTCTGGCCCAGGGGTTCACCCGCCTGCTGGAGATCGTAGGGAACCTGCGGGCCAACGCGGAATACCTCAAGCTCACCTACGACTTTCTGGACATCCCCAACAACATGTACCAGGGCAGCCTCACCACCGAGAAGCGCTCCGACCGGAAGTACGAGATCGAGTTCCGGGACGTGTCCTTCAAGTACCCCGGCACGGATACCTGGGCCCTGCGGCACGTGTCCATGAAGTTCGACGTGGGGGAGCGTCTGGCGGTGGTGGGGGAGAACGGCTCCGGCAAGACTACGTTTATCAAGCTCCTCTGCCGTCTCTACGATCCTACCGAGGGGGAGATACTGCTCAACGGCATCGACATCCGGAAGTACCGGTACGACAACTATCTGGAGCTGTTCTCCGTGGTGTTCCAGGACTTCAAGCTTCTGGCCCAGCCCCTGGGGCAGAACGTGGCGGCGTCCATCGAGTACGACCGGGAGCGGGCGGCGGAGTGTCTGGAGCGGGCGGGCTTCGGCCAGCGGCTGACGGAGATGCCCAAGGGGCTGGACACCTGCCTGTACCGGGAGTTTGAGGAGGACGGCGTGGAGATCTCCGGCG
>CASTQR010000333.1 GCA_949451265.1 uncultured Eubacteriales bacterium
CTTATTATCCGCTTCTTTCTACTTCTTGTCAAAAGTTTTTAAACAGGCTCTAAGGTACTGCTGGTGGACGACGAGCCCATGGTGCTGGTGGGGCTCCAGGGGATGCTGGACTGGAACCGGCTGGGCTGGGAGATCGCCGGCACCGCCCGGAACGGCAGGGAGGCCCTGGATCTGGTGGAGGAGCTGCGCCCGGATCTGGTGGTGTGCGTCATCAAGATGCCGGTGATGGGCGGGCTGGCCCTGGCGAAGAAGTGCCAGGAGCTGGACCTGGGCCTGCCCGTCTTTGTGATGCTGACCAGCTATGAGGAATTTGACTACGTGAAGCAGTCCATCAATTTGGGGGTGGTGGAATACCTGGTGAAGCTGGACCTCACCCCCAGAGCTTAGAGAATGCCCTGGCCAAGGCGGAGCTGCGCATCCAGCGGGAGCGGGCCCTCCGGGCCCCCGGCAGCGCCGCCCTGTCCCCCGCAAACGGGCTGAGCCAGTACCGGGAGCGGTTCTTCCTCCAGCTCTACGGCGGGCTGTTCAGCGACCGGGAGGAGTTCCGCCGCCTGTGCGGGGATTTCGGCCTGCGGTTCAACGCGCCCTGGTATGTGGCGGCCCTGGGGTCGCTGCAAAACCACACGCTGGACACGGAGCGGATGGTGACCCTCAGCGCGGCCATCACCAATATGGCGGCGTCCACCCTGCCCAAGTATATGTCGTGCACGGTGACGGGGATGGATCTGCGCCACTTCTCCGTGCTGTTCCCCCTGTCCGAGCCGGACGGGTGGGAGGAGCGGATCTCCGCCGTGCTGGAAAAGGCGGGGGAGGTGCTGCGGGGCTATTTCGGCACCCCGGTGTGGTGGGCGGTGGGCAAGCCGGTGGAGGACGTCTTAGAGGTGTGCGAGAGCCACCGGGCGGCCTTCTCCACCCTGTCCCTGCTGACGGAGAAAAGCCCCGTGGTGTTCTGCCGCCCCCAGCCCGTGGACTACCACGCCCAGCAGGTGGTGCAGGTGCAGGACTACATCCGGCAGAACCTGGATAAGCGTTTGAGCTTGAACGAGGTGGCCTCCGCCTTCAATTTCAGCCCCAACTACCTCAGCCAGCTCTTTTCCCAGTGGGGGAGAGCGGCTTTGTGGAGTTTGTCACCGCCACACGGGTGAACGCCGCCAAGGACCTGATGGCGTCCACCGACCTGAAGGTCTACGAGATCAGCGAGCGGGTGGGTTTTGAGAGCGCCTTCTATTTCAGCAAGGTGTTCAAGAAGGTGGAGGGGATCAGCCCCCGGGACTATATGCGGCGGATGAAAGGCGGCTGACATGGATTTATTCGGCATGAATCGGTTCTTTGACGGCAGCGGAGGGGAGCGTCCCCCGAAAACCGGCCCCGGCCGCTGGTTCCAGGCGTTCTGGGACAACCTGGGCGGCGGATTCCTCCAGGCGGGGAGCCTGTTCGCCCAGCTCTTAGGGGGCGGGGAGGGCCCCGCCCTGCCGGTGTGGGCGGTGCTGTGCGTGGACTTCCTCCTGCTGTCCCTGGCGGCGGCGGTGGTGTTCCCCGCCCTGTGCGCGGGGGAGGGACGGCTGGAACCGGGCCGCCTGGTTTCCCTGCTGGCGGCGGCGCCGGGCCGGGTGTGCGGGGCGGCGGTGATGGTGCTGGCCTGGTGCGGGCTGGGGGCGGCG
>CASTQR010000334.1 GCA_949451265.1 uncultured Eubacteriales bacterium
GCAGCCGCTTGGCGGCCTCGATCCGCCGCTGGGCGATGAGCCAGGACAGGGTGTGCCCGCCGGACAGTTCCTTGGCCAGGGCGCACAGCTTGGTGCGCCCGATGTGGAGCTGCCGGGACAGGGAGGCCAGGGACAGCTTCTCCATGTAGTGCTGGTCCAGGTAGCGCTCCAGCCGCTCCAGGTCGCTCTGCTCCGTGGAGAGGATCATGCCCTCCAGCCGGATGTAGGCCGCCAGGGACCTGTCCTTGCTGTACAGGGGCATCAGCGCCTCGCAGATGCCCAGGTGGCAGCGGTAGTATTGGAATCCGCCGTCCCCGTGGTAGGAGCCCACTTTCCAGGCGTCGCAGGCCACGCAGCGCTCGTGCCCCTCCGGGCAGGCGTTGATGGCCTTGCAGAAAGGGGGGTGGCCGCTGAACAGCCGGATATCCCGGCCCGTCACGTCCAGGATGTTGGCGGGCACGCCGGTGAGGAGATCCAGGTTGGCGATGAGCCGTCTCAGCCGTTTTTCGTCGAACAGGGTGTTCAAACCGCATACCCCCTTTCAAAGTGTGGTGCGCTTCGCCTTAAGGCAAAGCGCACACGGGGCATACGCCCCGTGTGCGTGATTTCTATTGTGCCGGAGGATCAGCCCTTGCGGTACTTGGCCACGATGGCCTCCAGCTCGTCCCAGTGGGCCTCCATGTCGGACACCAGCTTGCACTGGGTGCGGCAGCGGTCCAGGTTGTGGCCCTCCCGGGCGATGTGGAAGTACACGTCCCCCACCAGGTAGTCGGTGAGGAAGCGGATGCCGCACTCCAGCGTCATCAGCTTGGCCCCCCAGGGGAGGTAGGCGATCTCGTTGTCGGTGAGGGCGTCCCCCGCCTCGCTGAGAAACGCCTGGGTGTAGGCGTCGAACAGCCCCAGGTCCAGGTTCACCTTGGAGAGATCCGTCTCGTCCTCGGCGCAGTGGTTGGCGCCGAAGCGGATGGAGTCCCCGAAGTCGTTGATGGACAGCCCGGGCATGACGGTGTCCAGGTCGATGATACACACGCCCTCGCCGGTCTTGTCATCCATGAGGACGTTGTTCAGCTTGGTGTCGTTGTGGGTGACCCGCAGGGGCAGCTTCCCCTCCCGCAGGGCGGACAGGGCGACGGAGCAGTCCTTCTCCCGATCCAGCATGAACTGGATCTCGGGCTGGCAGGAGGCCGCCCGGCCCAGGGGGTCGGCGGCGATGGCGTCCTTCAGCTTGGCCAGCCGGTCCTCCGTGTTGTGGAAGTTGGGGATGGTCTCGTAGAGGGTGTCCGCCGGGTAGTTTTGCAGCAGCCGCTGGAACCGCCCGAAGGCCCGCCCGGAGGCGGCGAACAGCTCCGGCGTCTCGGCGGACTGGTAGCAGATGGTGTGCTCCACAAAGGGGTACAGCCGCCACGCGCCCCCTTCGCTGTCGGTGAAGTAGGGCTCCCCGTTTTTGGGGCGGAGGACCTCCAGGGCCTCCCGGCTCCGGTCGCCGCAGTGCTTCTCGATCTCCCGGCCCAGGTAGTCGGTGACGCCGATGATATTTTCCATGAGCTGGTCGGGCCGCTTGAAGGCGGCGGGGCTCATCCGCTGGAGGATGAACCGGCGGCAGCACAGGTTTTCCGGCTGGGTGTGCACCACGAAGGTGTCGTTGAT
>CASTQR010000335.1 GCA_949451265.1 uncultured Eubacteriales bacterium
CCCCTGTGGAGGGCTGTATTAGAGGACGACTGCCAGGACCGGGACGCGGACCCCGGCGCCAGCCTCACCCGCATGGGGAAGCTCTGGCAGGCCATGAAGCAGTCCGTGGAGGAATACGACCCCGCCCGCCGCTCCGCCAGCGGCCTGTCCGGGGGGCAGGGGTCCAAGATGGCGGAGCTCTCCAACCCCCTGTCCGGGCCCTTCGTCCAGGAGGCGGCTTCCGTGGCGTTGAAGCTGGGGGAGCACAACGCCTGCATGGGCCGGATTGTGGCCGCCCCCACCGCCGGGGCCTGCGGCGTGCTGCCCGCGGTGCTCATACCCCTCCAGCGGCGGGAGAACCTGTCTGACGAAACCATGGTGGAGTGCCTGTACGTGTCCGCCGGGTTCGGGCAGGTCATCGCCCAGCGCTCCTCCATCTCCGGGGCGGAGGGGGGCTGTCAGGCGGAGGTGGGCTCTGCCTCCGCCATGGCCGCCGCCGCCCTCATCCACGCCCGGGGCGGCTCCAAGGAGCAGATGGCCGCCGCCTGCGCCATGGCCCTCCAGAACGTGCTGGGGCTGGTGTGCGACCCGGTGGCGGGGCTGGTGGAGTGCCCGTGCGTGAAGCGCAACGTGATGGGGGCGGCCAACGCCCTGACCTGCGCGGACATGGCCCTGGCCGGGCTGTCCAGCCCCATCCCCTGCGACGAGGTCATCGACGCCATGGGGGCGGTGGGCCGGGCCCTGCCCTCCTCCCTGCGGGAGACGGGGCAGGGCGGGCTGGCGGCGACGCCCACCGGGCGGAAGCTGGCCGGGCACCGGGGCCGCCCCGATGGGATCTGAACGCCCTTTCTACAATCCGGGCCCGCTGTCATTTGACAGCGGGCCCTTTTTTTGGTATGCTTGCTCTAATGTACTTCGGGCCTCACAGCTTTTTCAGCTCCTGCATGACCCCGTTGATCATCATCCCCGGCACCCAGCCGTTCAGGAAGTCCCGCAGCTGCTCCAGCGTCACCGTCCGGGCCGCCCCCTTCACCGGGTGCTTGGCCAGCATGGGGATGCGCTTCTGGAACACCGCCCTGCTCTGGGCATTGTCCCACAGCTCGCCCAGGGTGATTTGATTTTCCCTCAGATCCATACTTACTCACCTCCACCACCATACTATGCGCCGGAACAGGAAAGGAGCCATCATGCCAAAGCGGAAAAAGAAAGGCCAGGAATGGCGGCACGTGGAAAACAAGAAGCTGGTCTACACCGTCTACTTCGTCCTGCGGCTGTCGGTGGTGCTGATGCTGGTGGCCCAGTTCTTCAATGGGAACTATGAGAACGTGCTCTTGTGCGTCCTCACCCTGGTGCTGTTCACCCTGCCCTCCCTGTTCGAGCGGCGGCTCCACATCGACCTGCCGGACACCCTGGAGATCATCATCCTCCTGTTCATCTACGCCGCCGAGATCCTGGGCGAGATCCGCTCCTACTACACCAGCTACCCCGGCTGGGACACCATGCTCCACACCATGAACGGCTTCCTCTGCGCCGCCATCGGCTTCGCCCTGGTGGACATCCTGAACCGGGAGGAGAAGGTGTCCCTCCACCTGTCCCCCTTCTTCATGGCGGTGACCGCCTTCTGCTTCTCCATGACCATCGGCGTGCTGTGGGAGTTCTTCGAGTTCG
>CASTQR010000336.1 GCA_949451265.1 uncultured Eubacteriales bacterium
GGCCGGAGGAGATCTACCGCAAGCCCGCCAACCCCTTCGTGGCCAACTTCATCGGTGTGTCCAATTTCATCGACTGCACCGTGGACGGCAAGGATCCCGAGGCCGCCTCCGTGAAGCTCCACGACGGGTACAGCTTCCAGATGCCCCTGCGCACGGCCTACTCCGGCGAGGTGATCCTGTCCGCCCGCCCGGAGCAGCTGTTCTTCAGCGAGGAGGGCATCCCCGGCAAGGTGAATATGTCCGTGTTCCTGGGCGACTTCATACAGTATGAAGTCCAGCTCCACACCGGGCAGGTGCTGGAGCTGAATGAGTATACCAAGGACGTGGACAGCGCCAAGGCGGACGGCGAGGAGGTACATATCAGCTTCAACCCGCGCCAGGTCAGCCTCTACCGGAAGGACACCGAGGAGGTGCTCTCATGCTGAAAGGCAAAGGAGGGCAGCCCTTCTATAAGGACTTCTGGTTCTGGGTGAAGGTGCTTATCTTCGCCGTGTTCCTGCTGTTCCTGGTGTACCCCTTCTCCACCCTGGTGATCAACAGCTTCTTCTCCTCCAAGGCGGAGGGCGTCACCCTCTATAATTTCGAGCGGTTCTTCACCAAGAAATACTACAACCAGGCCCTGGGGAACAGCCTGATGGTGAGCCTGATCCCCACCATCACCAGCATTTTGATCGGCGTGCCCATGGCCTACCTCATGACCCGGTTCAACATCGCGGGCAAGACCTTCTGGCACGTGATCATCATCCTGTCCCTCATGTGCCCGCCCTTCCTGGGGGCTTACAGCTGGATCATCCTGTTCGGGAACGCCGGCGTGGTGACCAAATGGCTCACTGACCTGCTGGGCTTCCAAATGCCCAGTATCTACGGCCTGGGCGGCATCTGCGCGGTGTTCACGCTGAAGCTGTTTCCCTACGTCTACCTCTACGTGTCCGGGGCCATGGGCTCTATCGACCGCTCGGTGGAGGAGTGCGCGGAGAACCTGGGCTCCGGCAAGCTGCGCCGTCTGCTCACCGTCACCATCCCGGTGGTCATGCCCTCCATCGCGGCGGGGGCGCTGATGGTGTTCATGACCGCCCTGGCCGACTTCGGTACACCGGGCATCCTGGCGGGGGGCGACTTCCGCACCCTGCCGGTGCTGATCTTCAACGAGTACCTCAGCGAGACCGGCGGCAACGCCAACCTGGCCAGCGCCATCTCCATGATCATCGTGGTGATCTCCCTGCTGATCCTGTTCCTTCAGAAGTGGTGGGTGGCCCGGAAGAACTACACCATGTCCGCCCTCCGCCCGCCCCAGATCACGGAGTACCACGGCTGGAAGCGGTTCCTGGTGACCCTGCCGGTGGCGGTGGTCAGCCTGATCTCCTTCCTGCCCCAGGTCATCGTCATCTTCTGCTCCTTCGTCAAGACCAACTACTCCAACTTCGTGTTTTCCGAGGGCTTCACCCTGGAGCACTACCTGGAGCTGGGCAAGAGCCTGACCACCAACATCCGCAACTCCTTCGTGTTCTCCACCGTGGCGATCATTTTCATCCTGATCCTGGGCATCCTTATGTCTTACGTCATCGTCCGCCGCCGGGGCAAGACCGGCGGGGCGCTGGATATGCTGATGATGGCCCCCTACGTGATCCCCGGCTCGGTGCTGGGCC
>CASTQR010000337.1 GCA_949451265.1 uncultured Eubacteriales bacterium
TACCTTGCCGGTATCCTTGTCTGGTTACTTTGACGGTTTTAAAACAGACTCTAGGATAAATATATGGAAGTTTCTGACGATGTGGCCGAGGCGCTCCGGGCCAGCGTCCGCTATGAGGCGGCCTATACCGAGCGGGCCCGCTACAACAAGGCGTAGACGATCTCCCCCTTTTCCCCACGGGAGGCGTCCTTGGGCTGGGGCGGCTCCTCCGGCGCGGGCGCAGGAGGAGCCGGGGCATCCTCTTTAGCCGGGGCGGGCTGACTGGCCGCCTTGCCCTGCCTGGGAGTTTTGGCCGCCCTGCCAGCACCGCCCCCGCCGGGGGCCTGCTTCTCCGCCTTGGGCGGGCGGCCCTTGCGTTTGGGTTTCTCACCCTGGGCCGGGGCCTCCTTGTTCTTGGGGCGGCGGCCACGGCGGGGTGGCTCCGGCTGCTCCTGGGGCTTCTCCCACTCCTGCCCGCCCTCTTTGGCCGGGGTCGTCTGCTCCTGCCCGGCCCCGGCCCGGACCGACGACAGGTCGATCACCTTGTTCTTCGGGGGCGGGGGCCCTCCATGCCGGGGATCACCCCCTGGGCCTCCGGCTCCGGTGCGGGCTGTTCTGGGATCATCACGCCGGGAAGTTCGGAGGCGTCCGGGAATGCCTCGCCCATTTCAAAAAGGGCGCCCCGCCCTTCCCAGTCTGTCCACAATTGGCGTACAGCTTTGTATTCAACCCGCCTCTGGTTCCTCCAATTGCCTTATCCTCCGTTTCCCCCTCCGTTGGCACTTTCGTGAACCTTGATATAGGTAGAGTCCAAACTCAGATCTTCTATATCCACGCCTGCGGACAATACCCCGGAACAGCCGGCGGTGGCGCTCTGGCGGCACGGCGGACGAGAACGGCGCAGCGCCTCATCCGCCGCCTCCAAGGCGCCGCTTCCTAAAAATTCCCGGCTTGTGCTATTTGTCACTTGACAGGGTGCCCCGAAGGATGTACTATATGTACGTTCGCAATAAAGAGACGGTACCATATCTTGTGCCCCGCCGCCGGCGCTTTGGTTTTCGGCCTGGGGTCACGGAATGATGAGTTTTTACGGAGGAGAAGGGGTAAATGACCATTGAGAAGTTGAAAAAGAGGGATGGGCGGCTGGTGGCCTTTGACAAGGAGAAGATCGCCGCCGCCATAGCCAAGGCCTTTGAAGCCACCTACAAGCCGGGGCAGGAGGACCGGGCCGCCGCTTTGGCGGAGGAGGTCCTCTCCATCCTGGAGGTGGAGGGCACGGCGGCCCCGGAGGTGGAGCACATCCAGGACATCGTGGAGCGTGTGCTCATGGACAACGGGTACGTGCAGACCGCCAAGGCCTATATCCTCTACCGCAACGAGCGCAGCCGGGCCCGGGAGATGAACACCCGGCTGATGAAGGTCTATGAGGACATCACCTTCTCCGACGCGGTGGACTCCGACGTAAAGCGGGAGAACGCCAACATCAACGGCGACACGGCCATGGGCGCCATGCTCAAGTACGGCAGCGAGGGGGCCAAGCAGTTCTATCAGATGTTCGTCCTCAAGCCCGAGCACGCCCGGGCCCACCAGGAGGGGGACATCCACATCCACGACCTGGATTTCTACACCCTCACCACCA
>CASTQR010000338.1 GCA_949451265.1 uncultured Eubacteriales bacterium
GTGGCGCACGTCCTCGGCGAAGGCGTTGGCGGTCATGGCCACGATGGGGATCTCCCGGGCCCTGGGGTGGCCGCAGGCCCGGATGCGCCGGGTGGCCTCGTAGCCGTCCATCACCGGCATCTGCACGTCCATGAGGATCATGTCGTACTTGTCCGGTGGGGCCGCGCCGAACCGCTCCACGGCGGCCTGCCCGTTGGGGACGATCTCGCATTTCGCCCCCTCCATGTCCAGCATTTCGGCTAAAATTTCGGCGTTGAGCTCGTTGTCCTCCGCCACCAGGAAGAACAGGCCCTTCAGCGTCCCCGCCGGGGGACGGCGGCCGGGATGGCCCTGGGGGGCGTCCGCCGCGGGGGGGATCTCCCGGGCCCGGGCCAGGGACAGCTCCACCGTGAAGGTGCTGCCCTTCCCCTGGGTGCTGTCCACCCGGATCACGCCGCCCATCAGCTCCACCAGGTTCTTGGTGATGGCCATGCCCAGGCCGGTGCCCTGGATGCCGCTGGTGGTGGAGTTCTCCTCCCGGCTGAAGGGGTCGAACACGGTGCGCAGGAAGGCGGGGCTCATGCCGATGCCGTTGTCCAGGACGGTAAAGCGCATATGGGCGTACTGGGGGGCGGAGGGGGCCAGCTCCTCCACGGTGAGGGAGATATCCCCGCCCTCCGGGGTGTATTTGATGGCGTTGGACAGCAGGTTGATGAGGATCTGGTTCAGGTGGAGCTTGTCGCCCAGCAGCTGCTCCGCCGGGTGGCCCTTGGCGTGGAACTGGAAAGTGTGGCCCTTGTCCCTGGCCTGGGGCAGGAGGATGGTATACAGCTCCTCCAGCAGCTCCGGCAGGGAGAAGGGGGCGATGGTCAGGGAGGTTTTGCCGCTCTCGATCCTGCTCATGTCCAGCACGTCGTTGATGAGGCTCAGCAGATGCTGGCTGGAGGCGGAGATCTTCCGGGTGTACTCCCGCACCTTGTCCGGCTCCTCCGCGTCCTTGGACAGCAGGGTGGTGAAGCCGATGATGGCGTTCATGGGGGTGCGGATGTCGTGGGACATATTGGATAGGAAGGAGCTTTTCGCCTCGTTGGCCCGGTTGGCCTGGGACAGCGCCTCCCGCAGGAGGTTTTTCTGCTCCAGCTCCACCCGGGTGGCGTCGTCCACGTCCCGCACGCCCAGCACCACGCCCCGCCGCCCGTCCCAGGTGCCCGCCCGGACGGCCTTGATCTGGTAGTAGGCCGGGCCCCGGGGGGACTGGGCCCGGTAGTTGAGGTAAAAGGTTTTGTCCTGGGCCATCCGGCGGCGCAGCGCCTCCAGGGAGCAGCCCTGGCGCAGGGCCTCCCGATCCTCGGCGCACACCGCCCGCCCGATGTAATCGTCCATACATTCTTGGAAGGGGCGGCCCCACCGGAACGTCCGCAGGGACTCCTCCGCCCCCTGGGCCATCTGGAGCGGGTGGCCCAGGTCGGAATCCAGATCCAGGAAGTACACCAGCAGGAAGTCCACGCTGAGGGCCTGTATGAGCTCCATCTGGCGGCGCTCCTGCTCCAGCCGGTTCCGCTGCTCCTGCTCCTTCTGGGCGGTGCAGTCCAGCAGGAACCGGCGGCACACC
>CASTQR010000339.1 GCA_949451265.1 uncultured Eubacteriales bacterium
CATCAAAAAGGGCTCCAGCCCCGGCGCGGTGCCGGCGGCAAACTGGGCCTGGAACTGCTCCAGGCTGGTGAACACGCCCCCTGTCAGCTCCGCGATGGCCCGATCCGGGGAGATGCCCCCGTCCACCAGCTCCAGGAGCTGCCGCAGGCCCTCCGCCGCCCGGTCCAGATCCACCGCCCCGGAGGGCGCCCCCCCGGAGATCACCGCCCCCAGGTACAGCGAGGCCAGATAGCCCGCGGCGGAATTGCCCTCCAGCGGGAGCTTTCCCAGAGCCGCCAGGATCTGGGCCCCGCTGGCGGTGCGGTCCAGCCCCAGGGCGTCCAGCAGGGCGTCCCGGTCGGGCAGCTCCCCCGTGACGGCCCCCGTCAGCCAGGAGGGCAGGCGCTCCGCCCCCTCCTGGGCGGCCAGGCTGTCCAGCGCCGCGTCCACCAGGGCGTCCAGGCCGTCCCCGTCCTGGAACAGCCCCGCCTTCACGGCGTTCCGGGCGATCCGGTCGATCTCCCCCCGCAGCTTGTCCAGCTCCGCCTGGAGGGTGTCCCGATCCACCCCGCCCTCCCCCGCGGCCTTCTGGGCCAGCTCCTCCATGCGGCCCAGGTTGTCCTCCACCTCGGCTAAAGCGGCCTCCCCGGACTGGAGCGTCCGGCGGCCCTCCCTGGCCTGCCGCCCCGCCTGGGTCACCCGGCCCATGAGCTGCCGCAGCGTCTCGGAGACGGTGGCGGACGCCCGGTTGGGGCTGGCCGCGGGCTTGGCCTGGTCCGGGCCGGACTGCTTCTCCGTCTTGGCCGCCTTCTGGTACTTGGGCACGGCCAGCTCCCTGTTTCTGCGCACGCTCAGTTCTCCCATCGCGGGGGCCTCCTTCCGTCTTTGGCGTCGCCGCCGTCTTTATACTATTCTTATCGTCCCGCCGGAGGGAAAACATAAGCGGAAACCGGGGAGGTGCGCTGTTCAGCGTACCTTCCCGGCTTGGTGTTCAGGCAGATGCCCGGTTATTCGTCCAGATCGAAGGGCGGCGCGTCCTGGGAGACGGCGTCCCCCTCAAAGGGCAGTTCGTCCGGCACCACCGGCGTCATGTTCTGCCGGTACTGCATCTCCGCCCACTGCTCCTTGGTGATGAGGAGCTGCCGGGGTTTGGAGCCCTCAAAGGGGCCCACCACGCCCTTTTCCTCCATCTGATCCACCAGGCGGGCGGCCCGTCCGTAGCCCAGCTTGAGCCGCCGCTGGAGCATGGACACCGACGCCTGCCCCACCTCCAGCACCACGTCGATGGCGGCGGGGAGGAGCTCGTCAAAGTCGTCCGCCGCCCCGGCGGAGGGGTCGGCGCCGCCCACGCCCTTGTCCGCCTTGGACTTGTCCTCGGCGTTCTTCTCGATCTCGTGCATGACAGACTCGTCGTACTGGGCGCTGGCGCCGTCCTTGATGAACTCCACCACGCCGGCCACCTCCTCCTCGGAGATGAAACAGCCCTGTACCCGCAGCTTGTCCTGGCCCAGGGGGGCGTACAGCATATCGCCCTTGCCCACCAGCTTTTCCGCGCCGGAGGCGTCCAGGATGATCCGGGAGTTCATGGCGGAGTCCACCGCGAAGGCGAT
>CASTQR010000340.1 GCA_949451265.1 uncultured Eubacteriales bacterium
ATCAAGGAGGTGCTGGGGATATGAGCAAATCCGAAGTCCGGCGGGAATTCCTCCGGCGGGCCAAGGCGGGCTTCCCCTGGGGAATCGCCCTGGTCTATCTGGTGTTTGTGCTGGGAAACGCCTTCACCATCCCCAGGCCGGAGGGCGGAAATCTGCTGGTGGTGCCCGGGGCCATGGCGGAGGCCTATGGAAGCCCGGTGGCGGCGGCCCTGGCCCAGTTTTTCTGGTCCGGCCTCCTGGGGGCGGCGCTGAACACCATGGAGGTTCCCTTCCTCCTGGAGCGGCGGACCCTCCTCTGGTCCGGGGCCCATTTTCTGGGGACGGCGGCGGTGTTCTCCCTGGCGGGGTGGCGTTGCCGGTGGTTCCCCACCCGGGAGAGCTGGCTGTGCCTTCTGGGCCTGCTGCTTTTGCTGTACGTGCTGAAATGGTCCGTCCGGTTTCTGGAGTGGCAGTCCGACGTGTGGGCCATTCGGAAATCCTCCGGCCTGGAGGGGGCGGACCCGCCCTGGAAAGCCCTGGCCCCGTACCTTCTTCTGGCGGCGGCGGTGGAGCTGCTGCTGCCCCCGGGCCTGCGGCTGGCGGACGCCCGGGATTTCCCGGTGCTGACGGGAATTTTTTACCCCTTCCTGGTCCTGCCGCTGTTCTGCTTTTTCAGCGCCTGTCCCCTGGGAACCCGGCTCCGCCGCTGGTGGCTTCTCTACCCGGCGGCGTGCGCGGCGCTGACCCTGCCCTGCGTGTTTTGGCTTTACAACTACACGGCCCTGTTTCAGGCGTGGACGGCGGGAACCGCCGCCCTGGCGGGGGGGCTGCTGGGCGTGGTTTTGCGGCGGCTGAAAAAAAAGGAATAACCCCGGAACAAAACCGCCTCCTTTTCCGACTAAACGGGAAAAGGAGGCGGTTTTATGAAGCTCTGGAAACGCGTATTGATTCTGACCCTCTGCCTATTGCTGACGGCCTGCGCCCCGGCGGCGGAAACGCCGGAGTCCCCGGCCCGGACGGAGGGCCCTGCGGCCCCGGCGGACCCCGCGGGCGTCCCGCCCTCCCTGGCGGAGGACGAAGAGCCCACGGTCCTCACCTGCCGCGTTGTGGACGGGGCGGAGGACGGAAATCTGCTTTTGGCGGAGCTGGACGAAGGGCTCTACGGCGGGACCGGGGTTTACCGGCTGAACGTAAAGGACGTGCCCGTGACCCTGGACGGCGAGGCGGCGGAGCCGTCGGTCCTGGAGGACGGCATGGCGGTGGACGTGGCCTTCAACGGCCATGTGCTGGAGAGCTTCCCGGCCCAATTGGGGGAGGTGTATTCCGTCTCCGCCTGGTCCCGTGGCCGGGGGCGGAACGGCGGCGGGACTATGTTTGATCTCTGCGGGCTGTACCTCCAGGTGCTGGACGACCTCTGGCAGAAGGACCCTGGGCTGAACGACGGCATTACCCTGGCAGGGCTGGACCTGTCCCAGGCCCCCGGAGATTTGACGGAGAGCGAGAAAGCCGCCCTGGCCTGGCGCTTCGGGGAGCTCCACGGCGTGGAGGTGGTGACGGGGACCTTTGACGAGCTGAAGGAGCAGGGCTATTTCACCG
>CASTQR010000341.1 GCA_949451265.1 uncultured Eubacteriales bacterium
CCCTCAGCTCCACCACCGGGAAGAACGGCGTGTTCACCTTCATCGGCAAGGGCTGGGGCCACAATGTGGGCATGAGCCAGTGGGGGGCTTACGCCATGGCCAAACAGGGGTATACTTACCTCAACATCTTACAGTTCTACTATACTGGCATTACGGTGGGATATATGTGAAAACCTCGGATTTTTATTTCGACCTCCCCCCGGAGCTCATCGCCCAGACCCCCCTGGAACGGCGGGACGGCTCCCGCCTGCTGGCGCTGGACAAGGCCACGGGGGAGACAAGGCACCTGCACTTCTACGACCTGCCCGCCCTGCTGCGGCCGGGGGACTGCCTGGTGCTGAACGACAGCCGGGTGCTGCCCGCCCGCCTCATCGGGAAGCGGGCCGGGGGCGGGGCCTGCGAGGTGCTGCTCCTCATCGACCGGGGAGATAACGTGTGGGAGTGCCTGGTGCGTCCTGGCAAAAAGCTGCGCCCCGGCGCGAAAATCACCTTCGGGGACAACGAGCTGTCCGCCGAGGTGGTGGGTGAGGTGGAGGGCGGAAACCGCCTGGTGCGCTTCGACTACGAGGGCATTTTCCTGGAGACCCTGGAGCGGCTGGGCAAGATGCCCCTGCCCCCCTACATCAAGGCGGAGCTGGAGGATGGGGAGCGTTACCAGACGGTGTATTCCCGGGTGGTGGGCTCCGCCGCCGCCCCCACGGCGGGGCTGCACTTCACCCCGGAACTGCTGGAACAGATTCAGGAGATGGGCGTCCGGGTGTGCTATGTGACCCTCCACGTGGGGCTGGGCACCTTCCGCCCGGTGAAGGCGGAGAACCTGGACGAACACGAGATGCACTCGGAATACTGCGTGATCCCCCAGGAGACGGCGGATACCGTCAACGAGACGAAGCGGGCCGGGGGCCGGGTGATCTGCGTGGGCACCACCTCCTGCCGCACCATCGAGAGCTGGTCAGGGGAGGACGGCACGCTGAAGGCGTCGGCGGGGTGGACAAATATCTTCATCTACCCCGGCTACCGCTTCAAGGTGCTGGACGGGCTCATCACCAACTTCCACCTGCCGGAGTCCACCCTTATTATGCTGGTGTCCGCTCTGGCGGGGCGGGAGAACGTGCTGGACGCTTACGCCGAGGCGGTGCGGGAGCGGTACCGCTTCTTTTCCTTTGGCGACGCCATGTTTATTTCGTGAGGAGAATGTTATGTTTCGCGTGATCAAAACGGAGGGCGCGGCCCGCCGGGGGGAGTTCACCTGCCCCCACGGAACGGCCCAGACCCCGGTGTTTATGAACGTGGGCACCCAGGGGGCCATCAAGGGGGCGGTGTCCGCCCTGGATCTGAAGGAGCTGGGCTGCCAGATCGAGCTGTCCAACACCTACCACCTGCATCTGCGCCCCGGTGACGGGGTGGTGAAGGAGCTGGGGGGCCTCCACAAATTTATGCGGTGGGACGGGCCCATGCTCACCGACTCCGGCGGCTTCCAGGTGTTCTCCCTGGCGGGGCTGCGGAAGATCACCGAGGAGGGGGTCACCTTCTCCTCCCACATCGACGGGCGGCGGATCTTCATGGGGC
>CASTQR010000342.1 GCA_949451265.1 uncultured Eubacteriales bacterium
AAGCCGTCCAGCAGCAGGGCGCTGATCTCCCGGGCCCGGGCCATGGTGGGGTTCTGGGCGGTGTAGAGAAAGCTGTGCTCGATGGGGATGTTGTGGGCGGCGAAAAACCGTCTGCCATACTCCCCCACCACGAACAGCTTGGTGTCCGGGTGCTGGTCCAGCAGCTTGAGGGCTTCCTTGATGGCGTTCTGGTTGTAGGCTCCCGCCAGCCCCTTGTCGGCAGTGATCACCAGGCAGCCGTAGGTGCCGTCCAGGGGGTGCTCGCCGCTGGCGGGGTAGAAGTAGTGGCTGTCCACGTCCTTCACATCCCGGAAGATCCGCTTGATCTCCGCCCGGAGGGCGGCGAAGTAGGGCCGGGTGTTGTCCAGCTCCTGCCGGGCCCGCTGGAGCTTGGTGGAGGCGATGAGGTACATGGCGTTGGTGATCTTCTTGGTCTCCTGGACGCTCTGAATGTGGGTTTTGATCTCCTTTGTCCCAGCCATATCAGCCGCCCTGCCTTCCGCCCGCCTGGAAGCGGGCCAGGTAGTCCTTTGCCAGATCCAGGATCTCCTCCCGGTCCTCCGGGGAGAGCAGGCCGGTCAGGTCGATCCGGCTGCACAGGTCGGCGCCGTTGGCCTCCACGTAGTCCAGCAGGCCCGCCCGGAAGGAGTCCATCTTCTCCAGGGGAATGTCCTGCATGACGTGGCCCAGGGCGGACACGAGTATGACCACCTGCTGGTGCTGGGAGAAGGGGGCGTACTGGGGCTGGCGCAGCAGGCGCATGAGCCCCTGGCCGTAGGTGAGCTGGCGCTTGGTGGCGTCATCCAGGTCGCTGGAGAACTGGGTGAACACCTCCATCTCCCGGTACTGGGCCAGCTCCAGGCGGATGGCCCCGGCGGCGGACTTCATGGCCTTGGTCTGGGCGTCCCCGCCCACACGGGACACGGACAGGCCCACGTTGACGGCGGGCCGCTGGCCGGAGAAGAACAGGTCGCCCTCCAGGAAGATCTGGCCATCGGTGATGGAGATGATGTTGGTGGGGATATAGGCGGACACATCCCCCGCCTGGGTCTCCACGATGGGCAGGGCGGTCATGCTGCCGCCCCCCAGCTCATCGCTGAGGTGGGCGGACCGCTCCAGCAGCCGGGAGTGGAGGTAGAACACGTCGCCGGGGTATGCCTCACGGCCGGGGGACCGCTCCAGCAGCAGGGACAGGGCCCGGTAGGCCACGGCGTGCTTGGAGAGATCATCGTAGACGATCAGCACGTCCCGGCCCTGGCGCATAAAGTGCTCGCCCAGGGCGCAGCCCGCGTAGGGGGCGATATACTGCAAGGCGGCGGACGCTCCGGCGGGGGCGGAGATGATACAGGTATAGTCCATGGCCCCCCGGCGCTTCAGGTTTTCCGTCAGCTGGGCCACCGAGCTGGTTTTCTGGCCGATGGCCACGTAAATGCACACCACGTCCTTGCCCTTCTGGTTCAGGATGGTGTCGATGGCGACCGCGGTCTTGCCGGTCTGCCGGTCGCCAATGATGAGCTCCCGCTGGCCCCGGCCGATGGGGAACATGGAGTCGATGGCCAAAAG
>CASTQR010000343.1 GCA_949451265.1 uncultured Eubacteriales bacterium
TCCCGGCAGAAGCACTCCTCGGGGGCCTCGCCGTCCTCGAACTTGCCGCCCACGCCGATCCACTTGCCCTGGTTGATGTCCCGCTTCTTCTTGATCCGGTGGAGCATCAAATACTCCCCCCTGGCGTTTTCCAGGTAGCCCAGGGTGCTGTTATGCATTTTCACCGCTCAAAAAGGCAGGTTCAGCCCGCCGGTGAGCTTGGACATCTGGCTGGCGGCGTCCTCGCTGGCCTTCCGCATGGCCTCGTTGACGGCGGCCACGATGAGATCCTGGAGCATCTCCACGTCGTCCGGATCCACCGCCTCCGGGTCGATGGTGACGGACACCAGCTCCTTTTTGCCAGACACGGCGGCGGACACCACGCCGCCCCCGGC
Source organism: uncultured Eubacteriales bacterium (assembly GCA_949451265.1). The sequence continues at coordinate 375 of CASTQR010000343.1, forward strand.
GGCGGCCTCGTAGGTCTTGGCCTCCAGCTCCTCCTGGGCCTTCAGCATATCCTGCTGCATCTTCTGGGCCTGGCGGATCATGTTGTTCATGTTTCCGCCGCCCATGCCGCCCATACCGCGGCTGTTGAATCCCTTTGCCATCTTTGCCACACTCCTATGTCATTAAAATTTTAGTTTTGCGCACTATTCTACCGTGACATTTGGCCCCGCGTCTACCAGAAACGCGTTCAGCGGATCCGCCGCCGCGGCCGGGACCGGCGGAAGCTCCTCCGGCGGGGCCTTTCCCTCCTTGACTTCCACCTGGCGGACGCCTGTCAGCCTGCCGCACAGCTCACTCACCTTCGCGTCCGACAGGATTTTACTCACTGCCCCAAAGCCCTCCGTCCAGACCGTGAGCTTTCGCCCGTCAAAGCGTCCCTCCGTCGCGGCGGATGTTTTGACCATCATATAGTCGGCGATCCCCAATACGTCTTTCAGCTGCTCCACAAACGCCGCCCACCCCGGCCAGCCGGGGACATTGGCGGGGACAGGAACAGGCTCCGCCGGCTCCTCCCCCTTGGGGGCCGGGGCCGCTTCCGGCGGCTGGGCTTGGGCGGCGGGCTTGGGCTTCGCCCGCTTTGGGTGGGGCGGTTCCTGTTCCGCCGGAGGTTCTGACCCCAGGGATCGCTCCTCCGGCAAGGGCGGTCCCTCCCCCAGCGGCGGCTCGTCCGGCAGGGGCGGCTCATCGGGCAAGGGCGGCTCCTCCGGCAGCGGGGGCTCCTCCCGCTCTGCCGCCGGGGCCGGGGCCGCTTCCTGCTTGGGGGCTGGCTTCGGCTGGGGCGCGGGCGCGGCCTGGGCCGGGGCGGGGACTCCTCCCTGCTCCAGCTTCTCCACACGGGCCGCCAGCCCCGCCGGGGATCCGTCCAGCGTGGGGTCGCACAGGGTCACCACACACAGCTCCATGTCCGTCCGGCGGTTGGCGGAGCGGGCCAGATCCGCCGCCGTCCGCTGTAACAGAGCCAGCATCTGCACCAGCCGGGGCACCTCGAACCGGGCGGACAGCTTCCGCAGGGTCTCCCCGTCAAAGCCCCCGGTCATGAGGGCGGAACCCGTCCGGGGGGCGGTCTTGCGCACCAGCAGATCCCGCACCAGGGCGGACAGCTCCCCCGCCAGGGCGGTCATCTCCTTGCCGTTGGCGTA
>CASTQR010000344.1 GCA_949451265.1 uncultured Eubacteriales bacterium
TGAGATCGACTACCTGGAGGAGGATATCCTCACCTTCCCCGCCGGTCTGTTCGGCTTTGAGGAGGAACACCAGTTCCTGCTCCTCCCCTTCGAGGGGGGGGCGGGCTCCCTGCTGTGCTTCCAGAGCGTGAACACACCCGCTTTGGCCTTCGTGGCCATGAACCCCTTCGCCCTGCTGCCCGAGTATACCCCCGTCCTCCAGCCCGGCGAGCTGAAGGACCTGGGCGTGGCGGACAGCCAGGAGCTGGGCTTCTACGTGCTGTGCGTGGTGAAAAAGCCCGTGTCCGACAGCACGGTGAACCTGAAATGCCCCGTGGCCATCAACCCGGACACCCGGGTGGCCCGGCAGGTGATTCTGGAGGACGAAGCCTACGAAATGCGCCACCCCCTGGCCCAGTTCGGCACAGAGGAGGGCACATCATGTTGATCCTGCAACGCAAGGCCGGCGAGTCCCTGATCATCGGGGAGGACGTCACCATCCGGGTTGTCTCTGTGGACGGCACGCGGGTGCGGCTTGCCATCTCCGCGCCGGACAATGTTCCCATCCTGCGCTCCGAGCTGGTGACCGCCACCGCCGCCAACCGGGACTCCGCCATGGAGGAGTCCGCCCCCGCCGAGCTGCTGGACCTGCTGGGCGGCGTGCTGGACCATAAGCCCCAAACCCCACCCCCGGAGGAGCCGGGGGGAAAGGAGGACTGACCTATGATGGAATCGATCGCCAGCATGGCGATGGGCATGAGCGCCGCTTCCTTCGCCACCAACTACTCCCTGGCCGTCACCAAGAAGATGATGGACAGCCAGGAGCTGGCTGGTCAGGAGCTGGCGAAGATGCTGGAAGCTGTTCCCACCCCCGCCAAAGGCCAGTACATCGACGTCTACGCGTAAAGGCAAAAAGCCGATCCGGGAGGATCGGCTTTTTGCCGTCTTTGGGACTGGATTTTGCCGGGTTTGGCTATACTCCTTGGGAAGTTTTCACGAAGGAGGCGCTTCCCCTGGAATTTGCCCAATTCTGCGCCTGCGGCCCCTCCGGGTACGCCCAGCTCAAGCAGCGGGTGGACGCCTGCGCCCGCCTGGGCCAAAGCTACGAGTTCGCCGCCTGCCGCCTGCCCGCGGGCTGCCGCCCGGACCGCGCCCGGCTGGGCTTCTGGCGGCACGGGGAGGACTACCTGCTCTACTTCCGCCCCGGGGTGGCCTACGGCGGGCCGGAGCCCCGGCTGCGGGAGTTCTTCGGCCGGGGGGCCGTCCACCGCTACCCCGGCTTTGGGGCGCTGGCGGGCTGTCTCCAGGCCCTGGATCACAACGCCGCCGCCCTCCGTCCCGACGGCCCGGCGCCGAAGGAATCCGGCCTCCTCCCCCGTCTGCGGGGCGAGCTGGCAAGCCGGGTGCTGGGCCAGGAGTACGCAGTGGAGGCGGCAGCCTTCAAGCTGTGGAGCCACATCTCCAAGCGGGAACCCCTGCGGCCCCTGTCCCTCATCTTCTACGGCCCCACCGGGGTGGGCAAGTCGGAGCTGGGCAAGGCGGTGGCCCCCGCCCTGAACCGCTGT
>CASTQR010000345.1 GCA_949451265.1 uncultured Eubacteriales bacterium
GGGCCTTTTTGATGCGCTCTTCAAACTCGCCCCGGTACTTGGTCCCGGCCACCATACCGGAGAGGTCCAGGGAGAGGATGCGCTTATCCAGCAAGTCCTCGGGTACATCCCCCATCACAATTTTCCGGGCCAGGCCCTCGGCGATGGCGGTTTTGCCCACGCCGGGCTCGCCGATGAGGCAGGGGTTGTTCTTGGTCCGGCGGGAGAGAATCTGGATTACCCGCTGGATTTCGTCGTCCCGGCCCACCACCGGGTCCAGCTTGCCGCCCCGGGCGTCGGCGGTCAGGTCCCGGGTGAACTCCCGGAGGGTCTTTCCCCCGCTCCCACTGGCTCCGCCGGAGGAGGGGCCCCGGTCGTCCCGGGGGGCGGCGGGCTGGCGGCTCTGGGGCCGCTGGTTGAGTTTTTGCATCAGGGCGGCGTAGAGGGGCCGGGCGTCCACCCCGGCGGTGCGGAGGATGCGGACGGCCATGTTGTTCCCCTCCCGGAGAAGGCCCGCCAGCAGGTGCTCCGTGCCCACATAGGGGCTGCCGCCCCGGACGGCGTCCTCCACGGCGATCTCCACCACCCGGCGGGCCCGGGGGGTCAGGCCCTGGGCGGGGTTCCCGCCGGGGAGGCCCGCGCCGACGCTGCGCTTGATGATTTGGACGATCATGTCGTCAGTGAGCCCGGACTCTAGGAGGACGTCGTGGGCGGTGCCCTGGTCCTCCCGGATGAGCCCCAGGAGCAGGTGCTCCGTGCCGACGTAGCCGTGGCCCAGCTCTCCCGCGGCCTCCTGGCTGAGGCGGAGGGACTCCTCCGCGCCGGGGCTGAATTTTTTCTCATTCATGTGCAAGACACTTCCTTTCGTGCAGTCGTTCAGTTCTGTTCCAGGCTGTGAATCTGGTCCCGGAGCTCCGCCGCCCGCTCAAAGTTCTCCTCCTGGACGGCCTTTTGCATTTCCATCCGCAGGGCGTTGAGCTGCCGCTTTCTGGAAATCTCGTTTTGCTCCTCCTGCTTCAGCAGGGTCTCCTGGGCCTTGGGGGCCTCCGGCTTCGCCTCCGCCGGGGCGCCCAGGGCGGGCATGTCGGCGAAGAAGTCGTCAAAGGGGTCCTCTAGCATACGGTTCAGACCGCCCAGCAGAGAGGGGACGGGGGTGAAGAAGTCGTCGAACAGGCCGCCGCCGAAGAGGCCCCGCATCATCCGCTGGCTCTGGGCGGCAAGGCGCTGGGTGTAGCCCAGCTTTTCGGCACATTCGGCGCACAGGTGCTTCTCGGTAACCTGGCCGTTGACGTTGCTCTGGTAAACAAAGGTGACTTCATTCTTGCCACAATTCTCACATTTCATAATAAAAACCTCCTGTATATGGAAAATGTTTTGTTGGGTGGGGAAGATCGGGGCCGCTAGACCTGGAGAATGAGGACGTTTTTCAAAACATCCGCCCGGACCTGGTCCCGCAGGTCCCGGGGCACGGCCCCCAGGGCCTTGTCGCCCACGGCGGCCAGCAGGGTTCGGGCCAGGCCCTCCGGCAGGGCCCCGGCCTCCGCCAGGTTCCCCAGGATGGCCC
>CASTQR010000346.1 GCA_949451265.1 uncultured Eubacteriales bacterium
GCACTCCATCAAGGGCGGCATGGCCAACTGCCAGAGCGAGATGAAGAAGGCCGTGTCCTGCGGCTACTGGAACCTGTTCCGCTACAACCCCGCCAACAAGGCCCTGGGCAAGAACCCCTTCACCCTGGACTCCAAGGCCCCCGCGGGCGGCTACCAGGAGTTCCTGATGAACGAGGCCCGGTACTCCTCCCTGACCCGTTCCTTCCCGGAGCGCGCCGACGAGCTGTTCAAGAAGAACGAGGAGGCCGCTATGGAGCGTTGGGAGCACTTGCAGAAGCTGATCGAGCTGTACCAGTGATTCCAAATTCCCGCATAACAAAACCCCAAAAGGGGGACGCTTCTGGAAGAAGCGTCCCCCTTTTCGCGGCCCTTACACCAGATCCTGCTCCAGCAGGGCCCGGAGCTGGCGGCAGCGGCGCTGGCAGCCCTCCGCCAGCTCGCCGTACAGCTCCAGCATATCCGGGGCGTCCCAGTCGTCCGCCGCCATGCGGTAGGCGGTCTCCTGCTGCTGCTCCAGCTGGTGGCGGCGGCGAAGCGCCCCCCAGTAGGACGGGATGGCCGGGGCGGACAGCAGCTCGCTGGGCCAGTACCGCAGGCCGGTGAGCAAAAAGTACGCCGCCGACAGCTTCCGGGCGCAGCGGTGGAGCTCCCCGGCCAGCGTGTTAAGTACCCGGGCCTCCGCCCCGCGGGCCCGCCGGGCCAGGTGCCGGTAGAGCTGCCAGCCCTCCAGGGCCTCCATCACCTGGCCCCGCAGGCGGGCGGTGCGGTCGTCAGCAGGGGGCTCCTCCCAGGGCTGGGGCAGGTCGCCGTCCCGGCAGGGCGCCTCCGGCTGGGGCAGGGGGGACGGCTCCACCTCCTGGGGCGGTTCCGCCGCCGGGGGCTCCGGGGCGGGGGCGTCCTCCGCCGGGGGGATGGGCTCCGGCTGGGGGATGGGCTCCGGCTGGGGCATGGGCTCCGGGGGCGGGGATTCCGGCGCGGGCGCGCTGAGCTCGGACGGCAGGTCGGCGTTCAGCCGCATCAGGTCCTCCAGGCACTTGCAGGACAGGTCCCCCTCCATGTCCGAGGGGACGGCCTCCACGGGGCAGGCGCCCTCCCGGCCCGCCATCACCCGCTGCCACACCCGCCGGAATACCTCCTGGTCTTTCAGCGAGCATGGAATCATTTCTTCCATGTTCACACCTCCTTTGCTTCCTATTCTATGTTCCGGGGGCAAAAGGTGCCAGTTGGCCGGGGCCTTGTGCGGTTTGACGGGCTGGGCGCTAAAACATAGTAAAAAACTATGCTTTCTTTTCTTGACAGCGTTTTCCTCCTATGGTATACTGCAAACCATAGAAACGGGCTATGATTTAGACTACGGTTCCGCTCCAGCGGAATCCAGATAGGAGACAACATATATGTTAGAGCTGAAGCATCTGGCCTTCTCCGTGGAGGAGGAGGCGGGGCAGAAGGACATTCTCCGGGACGTGTCCCTCACCGTGCCCGACGGGGCGTTCTGGGTCATCACCGGGCCCAACGGCGGGGGCAAGACCTCCCTGGCC
>CASTQR010000347.1 GCA_949451265.1 uncultured Eubacteriales bacterium
GGTCTCGCAGCCGGCGTAGAAGGCGGTCAGGCCCTCGCAGGGCTGCTCGGGGTCGTCGGACACGTCGATGCCGATCTTGGGGCGATTGGCAATGGGCGCGTCGAAGGAATAGAGGTTGAAGACATTCTGGCCGCCCAGGACGACGGCCTTGTCGCCGGTACCCAGCGTCAGCTCGTTGATCTTGGCGCTGAATACCTGGGGCTTCTTGGCAAATGGCATGTTGGTTGTCTCCCTTCGTTATGTTGTGGCTCTATGGAATGATATTTGGTGACGGAATCTTAAGAGATGCCCAGCTTCTTCCAGAGCTTCTGGAGGCCCTTCTCAGAGAAGGCGATGACAATGTTGGGGTTGAAGGCGGAGAGGTACTGGATCTCCCGGGCAAGGATCAGGCCCTTGCCCTCGCACAGCTCCCGCTCCTGCTGGTACCACGCGTGGACGCAGTGCTCAATGGGGGTGCCCACCATGCCCACCGCATCGTACCGGGAGCGGACGCAGTGCTTCACCGGCAGGCGGAAGCGCTGCCAGCCCTGGAGGATCTTGGGCAGCTCCACGCCCAGGGTCAGCTCCATGTCCTCCCAGCTGTTCAGGGCGAACTTGACGAACACGTCGCTGGCCTCGCCGGTGACGGCGCAGACGTAGTCGTTGGCCGCCGGGCTCATGCGCAGGCTGCCGAAGGTGGCCGGCGTGTCTGCGGGGGTCTTGCCGGCGATCTCCTGGGCCTCCACCACCACCACGCGGTGGGGATCCCGCAGGAAGCGGTCCATGGCCACAAACCCGGTGCCGGGGTTCTCCAGCGCGCCGCGCCTGACGGCCACGGCCTTGGCGCTCAGATCCAGGAGGGTCTCCCGGCGTTTGGCCAGAGCGGCGTCGTACCAGGCGCACACCGCCGGGGCGGAGCCGAACTGGATGTACTCGTCCAGAATCCGTCCGCGCATATGGGCGGCCAGCTGCTCCCGGGCCTGACAGTACCGGCCCAGATCGTCCGCAGCGCTGGCTGCGGGGATGTCCTGGGGCTGGAAGCCCTCGCTCCACAGGTCCACCATGATTTGGTTGGTGTTGTCAAAGCCCATGGCGAAGCCCATGCGGCCGGACAGGAAGTCGGCCTGGGTGCTCTCCGGCAGTCCGGGGATATAGCCGCCGCGCTCTGCCGCGCTCCGGGAAAGGTCAGATGAATTTGGCATACTGCTGCTCCTCTTTCGTCTTAAATTTTATCGGGAAGGGGGGCGCTTGTCAGGAGTTTCTCACAGGCGGAGCTGGTCAAAGATCCGGCGCACCGCCTGCTTGACCGGGCTGTCCGGGGGCACGGTGACGGAGGGCCTGCCCTCGGCGTCGTACTCGTAGACCGTGTCGTCGTGGGGCACCACGCCCATGAGCTTCATGCCGTACCTGTCGATCTCCTCCTGGATGCCGGGGTTGAGCTGGCCGCCGGGGGCCCGGTTGATGATGAGCCCCACCTCCTTCGCGCCCAGCTTCAGCTCCACGATCATCTCGCTGAGCCGGCCTGCGGCCTGGACGCCCCGCCGGGAGCAGTCGCT
>CASTQR010000348.1 GCA_949451265.1 uncultured Eubacteriales bacterium
ATGTCCTACAAGGGCAGCGTGTTCGGCGTGGAGCCCCCCAACTTCGTGGAGCTGGTGGTCACCGAGTCCGACCCCGGCGTGAAGGGCGACACCGCCACCAACGTCACCAAGCCCGCCACCCTGGAGAGCGGCGCCCAGATCAAGGTGCCCCTGTTCATCAACCCTGGCGACAAGATCCGCATCGACACCCGCACCGGGGAGTACCTGGAGCGGTGCAAGGGCTGAGGGGAATAAGCCGTTATGACCATTACTGAGAAGGTGGCCTATATCCAGGGCCTGTACGACGGCCTGGGGCTGGACGGGGAAAAGTCCGGCGAGGCCCGGATCCTCTCCGAGCTGCTGGACGTAATGAAGGAAGTGGGCCAGCGGATGGACGGCATCGACACCGTGCTGGACAGCTTCGACGAGGAGCTGGACGCCCTGGGCGACACCGTGGCCGACCTGGAGGACGCGGTGTTCGACGACGAGGAGGAGGACGACGGGTTCTCCTTCGGCGAGGACGAGGACGGGCTGGACGAGGATTTCTTCGAGATCCCCTGCCCCAGCTGCGGCGAGGACCTTGTGGTGGACGACGAGGCCCTGGCGGCCGGCGTGGTGGACTGCCCCGCCTGCGGCGGCAAGTTCGCCCTGTCCTTCGAGGACGAGAAGGACGGCCCGGACGACGAATAAACGCAGAACGGCCCCCCGGCTTACGCCGGGGGGCCGTTTTCGCCCCTCTATTCCGATTGCGGCCGCAGCTTCCGGTACTCCTTCCCGTCCTCCGGCTCGATGCCCCGGAGGGCGAACAGCTCCTCCACCGTGACAAACTTGTAGCCCCGGGCCATCAGCGCGTCCACCGCCGCCAGCGCCGTGTCCACGCTGGCGGGATAGATGTCGTGGAGCAGGATGATGCTGCCGTCCTCCGCCGTGTCCAGAATCACGGAGAGCTGCCGGGCGCTGTTGCGGTCCGACCAGTCCTCCGGATCCACCGACCAGAGGATGATGGGCGCCCCCGCCCTGGCCCGGTTGGCGGGGGTGATCATGCCGTAGGGGGGCCGGAGCATGAAATCGCTTTGATCCAGCAGGCCGGACAGGGTTTCCCGGAGCTTGTCCACCTCGGCGTAAAAGTCCCGGCCGTTCACCGCCGCCAGGGACTTGTGGTGGAAGGTGTGCAGGCCGATCTGGTGGCCCTCCCGCTCCATGCGGATGAGCAGATCCTCGTTCCCCTCCACGTTCTCCCCGATGACGAAAAAGGTGGCGTGGACGCCCCGCTTCGCCAGCCCGTCCAGCAGGCCGGGGGTGGTTTCCGCCTTGGGGCCGTCGTCGAAGGTGAGGGCCACGAAGGGCCCCGCCGGGAGGGCGATCTCCCCCATGGCCGCCTGTCCCCGCCGGGGCAGCCACAGCCACATACAGGCCAGCACCCCCGCCAGCGCCGCCAGCGTCCCCGCCCGCAGCATGATCCGAAGCCTTGACACCCCGCCCACCGCCTTTCCACATAGTTGGCGTTAGTATGCGTTTTGGGCGGGATTCTATCCATGGGGCGGA
>CASTQR010000349.1 GCA_949451265.1 uncultured Eubacteriales bacterium
GTGAGGATGGGCTTGACGTGCCGGAAGTCCCGGCACTCCTCCAGCCAGCGGAGGGTTTCCCGCCGGGATTCCTCCGTCTCCTCCTGGAGGGCGGGGATGCCGTTGCGGTCCATGTTCACCTTGCCCACGTATCCGGTGACCCCGGCCTTTTCCAGCTCCTCCATTAAAATCAGCGTGGCCTCCCGGTGGAGGGAGGAGAACATGCAAACCCTCGTGGTGCCGTTCTCAATAAGCTCCCGGGCCAATTTGCGGTAGACCTCCCGGGCGTAGTCCTTGTCGGCGAAGCGGGCCTCGGTGGGGAAGGTGTAGGTGTTCAGCCAGTCCAAAAGCGGCAGGTCCATGCCGCAGCCCTGCATAGGATACTGGGGGGCGTGGAGGTGGAGGTCCGCGAAGGACTGCAAAATCAGGGCATCCCCGTAATCCTCCACCGCCGCTCCGGCGTATTGCTCCGGCAGGGCGGGAAAGACCCCGGTGATTTTGCCGTCCTCCGCCACCAGATAGCCGTTTTCCGTGATGTCCAGCTTCCCCAGGGCCGGAGCGGAGACCACCGTGCCCTTTAAAATGGTAATCGACATGCCAACAACCCCTTTTCTAATTTGCCGGTACAAAAACAAAAAGGACGCCTGCGCGGGCAGGGGGATTCCCCCCTCCGTACAGACACCCATAGAGAAGCCTTCGGCGGCTTCGTAGAAACGCCCGCGCCATACAGCGGGCTTATATGAGGCCCTTCGCCTTGTATCCAGTTGCGTATAGTATACCACGCGTTCCGGCGGAAAGCAAGCACCACTTCTGACCTCTCCGCTTATACTGGCATACGGGCCCCGGAGGACCTCCGGGGGCTGAATCGAGAATAAGGCGTTGATGTGTATGCTGCGGTCTCTTGGCTGGGCCGCCCTGGGCACGGGCTTCACCTTCCTGATGACCACCCTGGGCGCCGCCATGGTGTTTTTTCTCTCCGGGGAGCCGAAGCCCCGGTTTCAAAAGGCGATGCTGGGCTTTGCCGCCGGGGTGATGACGGCGGCCTCCGTGTGGAGCTTGCTGCTTCCTGCCATCAGCCAGGCGTCGGAGGAGGGGAAGGTCCCCGGCTGGCTTCCGGCGGCGGCGGGGATGCTGCTGGGGGTGGTGTTCCTGGCGGCGCTGGACGGTCTGCTGCCCCGCCTGCGGCGGGAGAAGGAGGTCAACGACGCCTGGCGGCAGAACACCCTTCTCATGACGGCCATCACCCTACATAACGTGCCGGAGGGCATGGCGGTGGGCCTGGCCTTCGCCCTGGCGGCGGCGGGGGAGGGAGCCGCCGGGGCCATGGCCCTGGCCCTGGGCATCGGCATCCAGAACTTCCCGGAGGGGGCGGCGGTGGCCCTGCCCCTGCGGCAGGAGGGCCGGGGGCGGCTGCGGGCCTTTACCGGCGGGATGCTGTCCGGGGCGGTGGAGCCGGTATTCGGCATCCTGGTGGTGCTGATTGCCGCCTGGGCCCACCCCATGATGCCCTGGCTTTTGAGCTTTGCCGCCGGGGCGATGCTGTA
>CASTQR010000350.1 GCA_949451265.1 uncultured Eubacteriales bacterium
AACCGGGTGGGGCTGACCAGCACCACCTGGAGCTGGGTGGTGGTGTGGATGTTCACCACCTTGTTGCTGCGGCGGTCCATGTCCCGATCCCGGTCCCGGTCGCGGTCCCGATCCCGGGCGGGCTCCCGGACGGCGGAGCCCACGGGGGCAAAGTCCTCCTCGTAGCCATCGTCCTCCTCGTCCTCATAGGGGCGGGCCAGACGCTTCAGTTCATCAAAAATGCTCATTGACGGGTTCTCCTTCCATCGTGAGGTATAAAGAGGGCGGTCAGCCCTCCGGCAAAACAGGCGGGCGCGGGCCAAACAGCGCCGAGCCCACCCGGACACAGGTGGAGCCCGCGGCGACCGCGTCCCTGTAGTCGCCGCTCATGCCCATGGACAACACGTCCAGTATCTTATTATGGCCTATTTCCCGTCTTATGTCAACAGCCAATTGCCGCAGAGCTTCAAAAAAATGGAGATTTTCCCCAGGACGGAGGGCCGGGGGCGGGATACACATGAGCCCCCGCAGGTTGACAGACCCCAGCTGGGCGGCGATCCGGGCGGCGTCCAGGGCCTCCCCCGGGGCAAAGCCGGACTTGGACGCCTCCCCCGCCAGGTTGATCTCCAGCAGGATGTCCTGGACGAGCCCCAGCTTGTCCGCCTGGGCGGCGATGGCCCGGAGCAGCTTTTCCGACGAGACGGAGTGGATCAAATCCACCTTGCCCACCACATACTTCACCTTGTTGGTCTGCAAGTGCCCGATGAAGTGGACAGACGCGCCCGCGTAGGCGCCGTCCGCCAGATGGGCGGTGAGCTCCTGCACCCGGTTCTCCCCGCAGGCGGTGACGCCGGCTTTGATGGCGGCCCGGATCTCGTCCGAGGTGCGGGTCTTGGTGGCGGCCAGCAGGGTGATGTCTGCCGGATCCCGGCCCGCGGCCCGCGCCGCCTCCGCGATGCCCGCCCGCACCTGGGCGATATTTTTCTCTAATTCCATGCCATACCCGCCTCCATTTTTGTATACCACGATGCCCATTGTATTGTAGGGGAGGGGCAAGCTCCTCCCCTACCGCACAACCTTCCCGTCGTAGATATCGGAGGTGTTCAGGATCACCTCGTCCCCCGCCCGCAGCCGCTTGGCGGCGGAGGGGTCCACCGGGCGCACTAAGTAGAAGTTCTCGTCGGTGTACAGGATCTCCACCTCCCGCCCCCAGGACTGGGAACGCTCCACGATATAGACCTTGTAGCGGTTTACCTGCCGGGTGGGGACGTTCTCCGGGTTCCCGCCCTCCGGGGCGCCGCTCTCCAAGGCCCCGCTCTCCAGGGGCTCGTCCACCGTCTCCACCCGCAGGGCCTTCCGGGGGATCCGGATGCCCTCCAGGTGGTGGATCACCACGTCCACGGTCTGGGCCCGCAGCAGGGTGGTGTCCGCCAGGTGGGTGCAGCAGGAGAAGATGGCCAGGGTCTGCTCCCCCTCCAGGGACACCCGCTCCAGCTCCATGGGGATCTGGCCGTAGTAGTCGCCGGAGAAGGTGAGGGTGTAGG
>CASTQR010000351.1 GCA_949451265.1 uncultured Eubacteriales bacterium
CCGCCCATCATGGTGCTGGACGAGGCCACCTCCTCCATCGACACCCGCACCGAGCAGCACATCCAGCAGGGTATGGACGCCCTGATGGAGGGGCGGACGGTGTTCGTCATCGCCCACCGGCTGTCCACCGTCCGCAATGCGGACTGCATTGTGGTCATCGAGGGCGGGCGCATTATGGAGAAGGGCAGCCATGCCCAGCTCATGGAGGAGCAGGGGCGGTATTACCAGCTCTACACCGGGCAGTTCGAGCTCGACTAAAACGTATATTTCATGTGAAACAGCGAAGGGGAGGCCCCGCGGGGCTTCCCCTTCCTGCTTTTGTATGGTACAATGGGAAAAACGAGAGGGGAGGGCCGTCCATGTCCGTGGTCACCCGTCAATTCCAAATGGTCTACCTCCTGCTGGAGCGGGGCCGCATGACCGCCGCCGAGCTGGCGGAAAAGCTGGAAGTCTCCCAGCGCACCGTGCTGCGGGACGTGGACGCCCTGTCCGCCGCCGGGGTGCCCGTCTACACCACCCAGGGGGCCGGGGGCGGGGTGGCCCTCCTGCCGGGGCACGTGCTGGACAAGGCCGCCCTCACAGACGAGGAGCAGCGCCAGCTTCTGCTGGCCCTGCAAAACCTCCCAGGCGGGGAGGGGGAGCAGGCCCTCACCAAGCTGTCCGCCCTGTTCCGCCGGGAGCGGGAGGACTGGCTCCAGGTGGACCTGACCCGCTGGGGGGCGGAGGCGGCGGACAACGAGAAATTCCAGCTTCTGAAACAGGCGGCCCTGGGGCGGCAGGTCCTCCGGTTCCGGTACGCCAGCTCCTACGGCTCCACCACGCCCCGGCGGGTGCTCCCCGCTCGGCTGGTGTTCAAGGGCCAGGGCTGGTACTTGCAGGCGTATGATCTGGACAGGGAGGATTACCGCACCTTCCGCCTGTCGAGGATCCTGTCCCCCGAGCCCGCCGGGGAGGTGTTCCACCGCCGCCTGGACCCGCCGGAGGCGGACTACTCCGGCGAGATCCCCCCCCTGTTCCGGGCGGAGGTGCGCCTCCGCTTCGCCCCCGCCCTGGCCTACCGGGTGTATGACGAGTTCGACCAGGGCTGTGTGTCCGTCCAGCCCGACGGCTCCCTGGTGGTGGAGACGGTGCTGCCCGAGGACCAGTGGCTGTACGGCTACCTGCTGAGCTTCGGCGCGGGGGTGGAGGTGCTCTCACCCGCCCCCCTGCGGAAGCGGCTGGCGGATCTGGGGCGGCAGATTTATTTTGCCCACGCGCTGGAACCTGACACACCCTGTCAGGTTTCCGGTGGTATGATGGAACCATCCACAACAGAGGAGGTTCCAACCATGGAAGATTACAAAAACATGCGGTTCTGCCAGTCCTGCGGGATGCCCCTGACGCCCGGCACCGCCCACGGCACCGAGGCGGACGGCTCCCCCAGCGCCGACTACTGCTCCTACTGCTACAAGGAGGGGGAGTTTGTGGGGGAGATGACCATGGACGAGATGATCGACTTCTGCGCCCCCATGATGGCCCAGG
>CASTQR010000352.1 GCA_949451265.1 uncultured Eubacteriales bacterium
CACTCGTCCACCGTGGCCAGCAGGCCCGTGAGAAAGGCGGGCTTCCGGGAGGGGGAGCGGTAGGTGCTCAAAGCGTCCGCCGCCTTCCGCAGGGCGGCGTACATCAGCAGCATCCGCCCCCCGCCGTCCAGCATGGGGGCGGCCCCGCCCCCGGCGGCGTCGGTGAGCCGCCCGGCCAGGCGGGTGAAGGACAGCACCTCGCAGTTTAACAGCGCCCCGGCGGGCAGGGCAGCGCACATGGCCCGCTCGCTCTCGTGGGAGTACTGCTCCGGCACAAGGAGCAGACGGCGGCGGGCGGGGGAGGCCCCCATCCGTTCCAGCAGCTCCCCCCGGATATCCTGCCCCGCCCGGGCATAGAGAAGGTTCAGCATCGCGGGGCCTCCTTTCGCGGTTTTTTACTATCATACCATACCCCTGTCCACCGCACAAGCCTTCCCCCTGTGGGGGGAAGGCTTGTGCGGGATTTCCCGCCATACAATATCAGGCCCAATGCGGAAAAAGGTGGTTGACAAACCCTCCCCGATCTGGTATGATATTTGGGCAAAAGGAAGCAGGAACGGCGCCGCCGTCCTCACCCCCAGCCGCGGGCGAAGGGGTTAACATGGTGAGCCTCCGCGGCAGACGTGGGGCTTGTTGTGGACGTGGGCGCCTTCGCGCTCACGTTTTTGACGTTTTTGAGGAGGTGCGTGACCATAGCAAGTACGGCTCATCAGATCAACGAGGAGATCCGCGACCGGGAGGTGCGCCTGATCGGCGCCGACGGCGCGCAGTTGGGCGTCATGTCCGCCCGGGAGGCCCAGGCACGCGCCGACGAGGCGGGGCTGGATCTCGTGAAGATCTCCCCCACCGCCGTCCCCCCTGTCTGCAAGCTCATGGACTACGGCAAGTTCAAGTTCGAGCAGTCCAAGCGGGAGAAAGAGGCCAAGAAGAACCAGCACGTGGTGGAGGTCAAGGAGGTGCGGATGTCCCCCGGCATCGACATCGGGGACTTCAACACCAAGCTGCGCAACGCCCAGAAGTTCCTCGGCGAGGGGAACCGGGTGAAGGTGACCGTCCGCTTCCGGGGCCGGGAGATGGCCCACACCGACATTGGCAGGAAGCTGCTGCTGGACTTCGCCGCCCAGTGCGGGGAGCTGGCGGTGCTGGACAAGGAGCCCAAGCTGGAGGGCCGGCACATGAGTATCTTCCTGTCCGCCAAGAGCGCGAAAACCAATAAGCAGTAAGAAGCGCGGAGCCGTCGTGAGCAGCGGGCTGAGACCGAAGCGGAGCGAACTGGCCGGAGCCGCCAGTGGCGGCGCAGGACAGTTTGCGGAGCCGGAGATCTTAGAACCGCGCCGCGAGCAGGCGAAGCGTGACACCATCAACTTAACGAAAAGGAGACAAACCGCCATGCCTAAAGTCAAAACCCACAGCGGCGCCAAGAAGCGCTTCAAGCTGACCAAGAACGGCCAGGTCAAACGTGCCCACGCCAACAAGAGCCACCTGCTCAACGGCCACGGCAAGACCCGCAAGCTCAAGAGG
>CASTQR010000353.1 GCA_949451265.1 uncultured Eubacteriales bacterium
GCGGCGGGGCTCATGCGCTGGAGGATGAACCGGCGGCAGCAGCGGTCCTCGGGCTGGGTATGCACCACAAAGGTGTCGTTGATGTGCCCCTGGCCGAAGCGGACCGCTCCCACCACAGGCGCCATCAGGTCAAAGGACGAGAGCACCTCGCCCAGAAAATCCTCAGCTCTGGCCATTACGCGTCCCTCCACAGCTTGGCCGGGTACAGGCCGGCCCTGGTTTTCTCCGCGATGGCCGCCACCACCGCCTCCTTGTCCTCCCGGTACGTCACGCCGTACCACTTGTCCTCGCTGCGCAGCACCTTCACCCGGGCCTTGCCCTCGTCCAGCAGCTGGCTGACCACGCTGGGCAGGAAGTACTCCGCCTTCAGCGGATTCTCCGCCAGGGCCCTGTCCAGGAAGGCGGGGAAGCGGGCCTCCGCCTCCTTCAGGAAGCTCCGGTTGAAGCCCCACAGGTTCATGGACACGATGGTGTCCCCGGGCAGATCCGTCCAGGTCTTCCCGTCGTCCTCGGTGTAACGGGGGGGCTCCCCCTTCTCGATCTTGGTCCGCTCGGTGACCCGGGAGAGGTAGTTGTCCGCCGTCTCCTCGCACACGCCCCGGGCCACGGTGCCGTTCTCAGTCACCGTGTTGCGCAGCAGGTAGCCCACCATGGCGTACTCGTACAGGTCCCCGTCCGGGTGGGCGCAGAGGTAGTCGAAGATCTCCTTGTAGGCCTCGGGGCCGTAGTAGTCGTCGGCGTTGATGACCGCGAAGGGCCCGTCCACCACGTGCCGGGCCGCCAGCACCGCCTGGGCGGTGCCCCAGGGCTTGGTCCGGTCCGCCGGGACGGCGTAGCCCGCCGGCAGATCCTCCCTCTCCTGGAAGACGTAGCTTACCTCCATCTCCCGGGCCACCCGGTCCCCCACCAGGGCCTTGAAGTCGGCCTCGATCTCCCGCTTGATGACGAACACCACCCGCTCAAAGCCGGCCCGGCGGGCGTCGTAGATGGAGTAGTCGATAATCATCTGGTTGTTCTCGCCCACGGGGTCCAGCTGCTTGAGCCCGCCGTAGCGGCTGCCCATGCCGGCGGCCATGATGAGCAATACAGGCTTGGTCACTGTTCCTTCCCTCCTTTATATCCGTTGGGGTTCATGGACTGCCACTTCCAGGAGGAGGCGCACATCTCGTCGATGCCGTACCTGGCCTCCCAACCCAGCTCGTCCCTGGCCTTGGCGGGGTCGGCGTAGCACTGGGCGATGTCGCCGGGCCGGCGGGGATCCATAGAGTAGGGCAGGGTCCTGCCGCAGGCCTTCTCGTAGGCGTGGAGCACGTCCAGCACGCTGTAGCCCTTGCCGGTGCCCAGGTTGCAGACAAAGAGGCCGCAGCCGGTGTCCAGCTTCTTCAGCGCGGCCACATGGCCCCGGGCCAGATCCACCACGTGGATGTAGTCCCGCACGCCGGTGCCGTCGGGGGTGGGGTAGTCATTGCCGTAGACGTGGACCTTCTCCAGCTGGCCCACCGCCACCTTGGCGATATAGG
>CASTQR010000354.1 GCA_949451265.1 uncultured Eubacteriales bacterium
CCGGCCAGTTTTTTGATGATGTATTCAGTTGGGGTAGCGGGTGTAGAGGGTATAACCAGGCTGCTCCTCCAGCCACCAGCGGAAGTATTGCCCGCCCCAGCGGGTCTTGTTGTTCGTCCCGCTCTCGGTGACTTTGATGTACTCGCCAGTCTTGTCCAGAACCACCACCACATGGCCGGAGGTCTCGGTGTCGTACCGCACCAGGTCGCCGGGGCGGATCTGATCCCAGGCTGGCTGTTCCACCCGCCGCCAGGGCAGGTCCCCGAAGGCGGCGTCGGAACACAGGGTAGCCCAGCCGGAGCAGTGGATGCCCCGGCCATATGGCCCGCCGCTGGTGGAGCGGTAGGGCGTAGGGTAGACGGAGCCGGTGGGGTAAATATCCCGGAGTCCTTTGATTACAGCCTGTACGCTTTCCTCCGTGATGGCTTGGGGGGCGGGCGTGGATGGTAAGGGCTGGACAGGGGCGGTCACCTCCTCGGTGTAGGGGGCGTCCGGGGCGATGTGGACGGTGTTGGTGTCGGCGTCATAGGTCACGCCGAAGTCCGCCGCCCTGCCAATGTCCCGGAGCTTGACGAAGTTGTTGCCATGGATTTGATACGCCTCGAACTCCACCCGCTGCCCACTGACATAGAAGGTCTGGGTGGTGGGGCGGGCGGTGAGGGCCGCCTCCGCCGCCTGGGCGGCGGGGCCGCTGAGGGCGAGGCCCGCCAGGATGCCGATCCCCATAAAAACCGCTTCTTTTGTCCTGCCCATAACTGTTCCTCCTTAAATATTTGTGTGCTTTTGTCAAGCAACACAATACCGAAGAAACAGGAAGAAAGCTACAACTTTTGAAGCGAACTATGGAGAAAAAGCGGGGCCAAAACGAAGCATATTACACAGTTTCCACGGCGGTGACCTGCCAGCGGTAGGCGGGCTGGTCGTTGACGCACGTATACAGCGTTACCATGTTGGCGGCGGTGGGTTCCAGGCCGCTGACGTCATTGACGGACACCTTGGACACGCCGGTGACAGCATAGGCGCGTGTGCCCAGCTTGGTGGTGAAGGTGATGGTATCGCCTACCTTCAGGGTATGGATCTTGCCAAAATCGTTGCGTACCCCCCGGTTGTGGCCCGCGACAGGCACGTTTCCTGCCCAGATGCTGGTGCCCTCGAAGTGGCCCGCGCCCTTGAGGAGCGGGGCGCTTCCCGTACCTTCGAACACCTTGACGGTAAGGCCGATGGAGGGGATCTTCAGGGTGCCCAGGCTGCCATCGCTGTAATAGAGATCGCTGGTGACCTCGGTAAAGCCCGGCGTGGTGGAGGGGGAGGTGCTGGTATCGGTGATGGGATAGCCGCCCGTGGTGCCGGGGACAGTGGTAGTGCTGCCGGAAGCAGGGGGCATGACCACAGCCACGTTGCCGTTCACCTGCCCAGCCCCCGCCATCTGGGAGGGGACCAGGTTGGGGGTCAGGTACTCCCCGGTGTTCAGCATATAGCTGGAGGGCGTTCCGAAGCCAGGCGGGATCAGGGCGGCGT
>CASTQR010000355.1 GCA_949451265.1 uncultured Eubacteriales bacterium
AGGTGGCGGATCTGGTGGCGGCTATGGCGGCGGACACGGGCCTGCCCCTGAACGCCCTGAAGGCGGACGGCGGGGCCAGCCGGGATCGCTTCCTCATGCAGTTCCAGGCGGACATCATGGGCCGGGAGGTGCGCCGCCCCGCCATCCGGGAGACCACCGCCCTGGGCGCGGCGTATTTAGCGGGCCTGGCCACCGGGGTGTGGAGCGGCACCGACGAGATCAAACGGCTGTGGAAGTGCGACAACACGTTCCAGCCCTCCATGGCCCCGGAGGACCGGGAACAGCTCCTGTCCGGCTGGCACAAGGCGGTGGGCCGCAGCCGGGACTGGGCGCGGTGATAAAAGCAAATAACGGCCCCCCGGCTTGAAGCCGGGGGGCCGCGTTTTATCTCAGCGTTTCCAGCATCCGGTTGGCCATGATCACGGCCTCCTGGATGGACAGGGTCTTGGTGGGGGCAAACCTGTTATCGCCCACGCCCTTCACGATGTCCTTGCCCGACATGAACGCCACCTCGGACTTGGCCCAGCCCGCCACGTTACCATCGTCGGCAAAGGCGGTGCTGGACACGGCGGGGATGGTGCCGCCCAGCTTGGTGAACACCCGGCCCAGCATCACCGCCGCCTCCTGGCGGGTGAGGGTGGCCTTGGGGCTAAAGAGGGTGCCCGCGGAGTTGGAGCCCTTGACGAAGCCCAGGTTGTAGGCCATGCCGATTTCATACTCCAGGTCGGTGGTATCGTAGTCCACATCGGTGAAGGGATGATCCGTGTCTACATCGTCCAGCAGCGCCCAGTAAGTTTTCCCGAGCATGGCGGCGTAGAGGTTCACCGTCACGGCGGCGAACTGGGAACGGGTCATGCCCTTGGCGCAGTTCACCAGATAGGGGCTGAAGGGCATAAGCCCCGCGTCATAGGCCCGGGTCACCTCCTCGGCGGCCCAGTCGGCGGTCTGGAGCTTGGCGGGCACCAGTCTGGCGTAGTCGCTCTCGCAGATCCAGATGGCCTCAAAGCCGGAAAGGTTGGGGCCATACTCAAGGATGTCACCGTACTCATTCCTATCCGGGTCGGGGGAGACGGTATAGGTCGTCGCCTTCATCAGCGGCCACAAGGGACCGCCATCCTCGAAAAAGCATTTCATCGTACGATCCCAGCCAAACCACTGCGAGGTGTCGAGGGCGTAATCCGCATAATGATCACGGACAGCCTGATATGCCGCGTATTCCGGCGAATTTTTGTCGGGATTACCCACGACGAAGTTCCACCTGTTAAGGTCTTTGAGGATGGGGTCACCGTACTTCCGGCCCGGCAGGGCCTCCAGAGTGACGGTGGAGTTGTCCGCCACCACATAGAGCGTCAGGTGGATGGTTGACCCCTGCGGCTTGTCTGTGACATAGTCGTCGTCCTCCTGGAGAGTCGAGTTATAGTAGTGGCTCTCCACCCGCAGGAACTCGTTCATGGTGATTTTGACGCCGTGATCCTTGTCCTCCACCACCTTCTTTGTGCCCGCCGCGGACACCGG
>CASTQR010000356.1 GCA_949451265.1 uncultured Eubacteriales bacterium
TGATGGACAGGCGGCCCCGGTTGAACTCGTGCTGGATGAAGTCCCGCAGGAAGTCATAGATGCCCCGGGAGGTGTAGTCCCGGATCACGTTGATCAGGAAGTCCCGGGAGATGATCATGTGGCCCATGCTGGCGTAGTCGCCTGCCTTGGCGGCGCAGTCCAGGGCGTAAGAGGTTACCCGGTGGCTGGGGTCGGCCCGCATGACGGAAACGTAGTTCTCCTGGGAGGGCTCGCTCTCCAGGGTGGCCAGCATGGTGATGTCACAGCCGCTGGCGATGTGGGCCTCCAGGGCGGGGCGGTAGTCGATGTTACACACCACATAGGCGTCCGCCAGCAGGACGTAGGGGGTGGTGGTGATGGTCTCCAGGTAGTCCAGGGCGTTGCGCAGGTCGTCCAGCTTGCCCCGGTTGTTGGCCCCCACGTTCTCAGTGGCAAAGGGCGGCAGGAGCTGGAGGCCGCCGTTCTTCCGGTTCAGGTCGTACTGCTGGGCGTTGTTCAGGTGATCCATCAGGGAGTGGTAGTGCTGGGTGGCCAGCACACCCACGTTGGTGATGCCGGAGTTCACCATATTGGACAGCACGAAATCCACCAGACGGTAGCGCCCGCCGAAGGGGATGGCTGCCATATTGCGGTCGTAAGTAAACGTACCCAGTTCGCCGGAGTACATCTCGGAGAAAATAATACCAGTCATGTTCATGGTGGACACCCCCTTAAACGATTTCCTTGGGTTTGATGACGGATCCGGCGGGCAGGGTCTTTTTGTGGCCCACCACGGTGATGCCCCAGTCCTCGTTGGGGCAGTTCTCCGGCCGCTCGCCGATCTTCACGCCCTCCTCAATGACGCAGCCCTCGCCCACGATGGCGTAGCTGACGTTGGCGCCCTTGCACACCTTGGTGTTGGGCATGATCACCGCGCCGGTGACGATAGCGCCCTCCTCCACCTCGCAGTCGGTATAGAGGACGGAGTGCTCCACGGTGCCACGGACGATGCAGCCCTCGGCCACGAAGGAGTTAGCCACCTTCGCGCCCGGATCGATCCGGGTGGCGGGGGAGGCGTAGTTCCGGGCGTAGATCCGGAAGGAGGAGTCCCGCATATTGATGGGGTCGGTGGGGTCCAGCAGGTCCATGTTGGCGTCCCACAGGCTCTCCAGGGTGCCCACGTCCTTCCAGTAGCCCTCGAAGGCGTAGGCGAACATGGGCCGGCCGTCCCGCAGGAAGGCGGGGATGATGTTCTTGCCGAAGTCGTTCTCCGACTTGGGGTCGGCCTCGTCGTCGATGAGGTACTGCTTCAGGGCGGCCCAGGTGAAGATGTACACGCCCATGGAGGCCAGATTGCTCTTGGGCTTCTTGGGCTTCTCCTCGAAGTCCACGATGGCGCCGTTGTCGTCGGTACTCATGATGCCCATGCGGGTGGCTTCCTCCATGGACACGGGCATGACGGCGATGGTGCACTCGGAGCCCTTCTCCTTGTGGAACTGGAGCATCTTGTTGTAGTCCATCTTATAGATGTGGT
>CASTQR010000357.1 GCA_949451265.1 uncultured Eubacteriales bacterium
CTGTCGGAGTGGCAGTCCGCCCGGGAGGGCTACCTGGCGGGCACCATGGCGTTGGGGGTGCTGGGGGTGGTGCTGGCGGTGTACCTGTGCTGCGGCGCGGGGCACAAGGCGGGGACGGAGGGGATCTACCTCAACTGGTTCCACCGCGTCCCCGGCGACGTACTGCTGTGCCTGCTGTTTCTGGGCGGCGTGGGCTCGGTGGGGCTGGGCGTAGTGGGGGTGCATGACCTCTACGGCGACGCGCCCATGTTCATGCAGCTGATCTGCGTGGGGCTGGGGGTGGCGTCGGCGGCGGCCATGGGTCTGGCGGGGCTGGTGACGGTGTGCGCCCGGGCCAAGGCCCACACCCTGCTGTGCAACACCTGGACGTGGGCGGTCTGCGCCTGGTTCTGGAAGTTACTTGTAACCTTCTTTGGCTGGCTGATCGGGCTTTGCGGGGCCGTGGCGGGGGCTGTCCACGCCATCCCCCTGATCTGGAAGGCGGTGATGGGCTGTATGGGCTATACGTTGTTTTCAATTGTCACCTTCGCCCACAGCGCAGGGCTGTGGCTGATCGGAACCCTTGCGGTGTCCCTCTACCTGTGCGCCTGGGCCTACCAGTGGAAAAAGATCCGCCACGGCACCCAGGAGATCATCGGCGGCAACCCCGGCTACCACATCGACACCCATCGGATGCTGCCCGACCTCAGGGGCCACGCCGACGAGCTGAATAACCTGGGCCACGCCATCTCCACGGCGGTGGACGAGCGGATGCGCAGCGAGCACTTCAAGGCGGAGCTGATCACCAACGTATCCCACGATTTGAAAACGCCGCTGACTTCCATCATCAACTATGTGGATCTGCTGAAAAAGGTGGAGATCAGCGACCCCAAGGCGGCGGAGTATATCGAGGTGCTGGACCGCAAAAGCCAGCGGCTGAAGAAGCTGACGGAGGACCTGGTGGAGGCGTCCAAGGCGTCCACGGGGAACCTGACGGTGAACTGGGAGCGGCTGGACTTCAAGCAGCTGGCCGACCAGGCCCTGGCCGAGTGCGGCGAGCGGCTGGAGGGGCAGGGGCTGACGGTGGTGCGCACCCTGCCGGAGGAGCCGGTGTGGGTGGAGGCGGACGGGCGGCACCTGTGGCGGGTGCTGGACAACCTGCTGACCAACTGCGCCAAGTACGCCCTGCCCGGCACCCGGGTGTACGTGGAGCTGCGGGAGAGCGGCGGGCAGGCGGTGCTGTCGGTGAAGAATATCTCCCGGGACGCGCTGGACATCCCGGCGGAGCGGCTCATGGAGCGGTTCGTCCGGGGAGACGAGTCCCGGAACGCCTCGGGCAGCGGGCTGGGGCTGTCCATCGCCCAGTCGCTGACGGAATTGCAGCACGGCAAGTTTGAGATCAGCATCGACGGGGATCTGTTCAAGGCCACCGTGACCCTGCCCCTGGCGGGGGCGGACGAGGGCGGCCTGCCCATCCTGCGGCTGTGAGTGAGGGGCCCGCGCGGTTTCGGCTGCGCGGGCTTTTCGGGG
>CASTQR010000358.1 GCA_949451265.1 uncultured Eubacteriales bacterium
TTGGGGGTGAACTCGATGCGGGAGAAGTGGCTGTGGAAGCGGCTGGCCCGCTCGGGCCCCAAAACCTCCTCCATCCGGGCGAGCATACGCTCCATGGCCTCCGCCCCATCGTCCGCCCCCAGCGAGCGGGCGTAGAGGTGGCCGAAGTCCACGCAGGGCAGCAGCCGCCCGTCCAGGGTGCACAGCTCCAGCACCTCGTCCAGATCCCCAAGCTGGTTGATCTTGCCCATGGTCTCCGGGCAGAGGGTGATGTGAGCGAAGCCCGCGCCGTCACAGGCTTTGATCACCTCCCGCAGGGACTTCAGGGCGATGTCCAGCGCCTCCCGCCGGGTGCGCTTCATCAGGGCCCCGGAGTGGATCACTACCCGCCCCGCCCCCATCCAGTCCGCCACCAGGCAGGCCCCGGTGATGTAGCCGATGGTCTTTTGAAGCGCCTCGGGGTCGGGGTTGGCGAGATTGATGAAGTAGGGCGCGTGGAGGGACAGGGCAATGCCGTGCGACCCCGCCGCTTCCCCCACTTTGCGGGCGGTGGCCTCCCCCACGTGGACGCCCTTCCCGCACTGGTACTCGTAGCAGTCCAGGCCAATCTCCCGCAGCCATTTGGGCGCGTCGGCGGAGGACTTGTAGGGGAAGTTTTCCGCGTTCCCGGCGGGGCCGAAGCGGGCGCTCATAATTTCTCCCCCCTTCCGGACAGCAGGCGGAAGGGCCACTCGGCGGCGTACCGCAGGTACCGCCCCGGATTGCCCGCCAGACGGATGGGCTCCACCAGAATGGGGGCCACCCCCGCCCGGTTGCCGCCTAAGACGTCGGTGAAAATCTGATCCCCCACAATGGCGGTCTGCTCCTTCGTCACGCCCATCCGCTCCATCGCCTTGACAAAGGAGGGCGTTTTCGGCTTCCCGGCGTGGCCGATAAAGGGCACGTCCAGCCCCCCGGCGAAGATCCGGGGGCGGCTCTCGTGGCGGTTGTTGGAGAGGATGAACAGCGTCACCCCGTGGGCGGCGAGGTCGTCCCGCCACGCCTTCAATGTTTCATCGGGCAGGGGCACGCCGTAGGGGACCAGGGTATTGTCCAGATCCGCCAGCAGCAGCCGGATCCCCCGGCGCTCCAGGGCCGCCCCGGTGATCTCGTAGATATCGTGATAGGTATAACGGGCCCGGAACCACGCCATAGTCCACCTTCTATTCCGCCCGGGACGGGCATAAGATTCCAAGAGAACGCCGTTACTATACCACAAATCCGCGCCGCCTACAAGGGGGGACTGCCATGAAAGAATTGCTGCTGGCCCTGCCCGCCGGACGGGCCACCCAGGGGCGGGACTACGGCCTCACCCTCTGCCACATGGCCTACCGGGTGGGGCAGGGGCCCCGGCTGCTGGGGGCCCGCCTGCCCCCCAATGTCCGGGGCGGGCTGATGCAGCTGGACTCCGCCGGGTTCGACGGAGCGGGGGATCCGGTGCCCTGCTGCCGCCAGATCTTAGGCGAGTGCCGCCGCCGGGGCTACCGGG